>NZ_JBHXTO010000037.1:0-71952 GCF_042677425.1 Streptomyces sp. NPDC127119
CGAACTCAGGGGCTCCGCCCCCGAACCCCCGGTCCTCAAACGCCGGACGGGCTGAGAACAGCAGGGGCGCAGCCCCGCTGTTCAGGGGCGCGGGGAACTGCGCGGCCAGCCCCCACCGGGGCCGCGGACGAAGCTACGGGTGTGGCGGGGGTCTGGGGGCGCAGCCCCCGGAACGGTGGGGCGGGGCTTCCTCAGACCGTGACGCCTGCCGCCTTCGCCGCGTCGCGGACCGCCCCCGCCACCGCACCCGCGACCTTGTCGTTGAACACGCTGGGGATGATGTAGTTCGCGTTGAGCTCGTCCTCGGTCACGACCTCCGCCAGCGCCGTTGCGGCCGCAAGCATCATCTCGGTGTTGACCGTGCGGGACTGCGCGTCCAGGAGCCCGCGGAAGACGCCCGGGAAGACCAGCACGTTGTTGATCTGGTTCGGGAAGTCGGAGCGGCCGGTGGCCACGACCGCGGCGGTCTGCCGGGCGACACCCGGGTCGACCTCGGGGTCGGGGTTCGCGAGCGCGAAGACGATCGCGTCGTCGGCCATCGCGGCCACGTCGTCGCCGTCGAGCACGTTCGGCGCGGACACGCCGATGAAGACGTCCGCGCCGCGCACGGCCTGCTTGAGCGTGCCCGTGACGCCCTCGGGGTTGGTGTTGTCGGCGATCCACCGCAGCGGCGAGTCCTCGGCGGCCTTGACCAGGTCCTCGCGGCCCGCGTGCACGACACCGTGGATGTCCGCCACGACGGCGTGCTTGACGCCCGCGGCGAGCAGCAGTTTCAGGATGGCCGTACCGGCCGCGCCCGCGCCCGACATGACGACGCGGATGTCGCCGATCGACTTGCCGGTCACGCGCAGCGCGTTCGTGAGCGAGGCGAGGACGACGATCGCCGTGCCGTGCTGGTCGTCGTGGAAGACGGGGATGTCGAGGGCCTCGCGCAGGCGGGCCTCGATCTCGAAGCAGCGCGGGGCGGAGATGTCCTCCAGGTTGATGCCCGCGAAACCGGGGGCGATCGCCTTGACGATCTCCACGATCGCGTCGGTGTCCTGGGTGTCCAGGCACAGCGGCCAGGCGTCGATCCCGGCGAACCGCTTGAAGAGCGCGGCCTTGCCCTCCATCACCGGCAGGGCGGCCTTGGGGCCGATGTTGCCGAGGCCCAGCACCGCGGAGCCGTCGGTGACGACGGCGACGGAGTTGCGCTTGATGGTCAGGCGGCGGGCGTCCTCGGGGTTCTCGGCGATCGCCATGCAGACCCGGGCCACACCGGGCGTGTAGATCATCGAGAGGTCGTCACGGTTGCGGATGGGGTGCTTGGACGCCATCTCGATCTTGCCGCCGAGGTGCATCAGGAACGTACGGTCGGAGACCTTGCCGAGCGTGACGTCCTCGATGCCGCGGAGCTGCTCGACGATCTCTTCCGAGTGCTTCGTGGAGGACGCCGCGATGGTGACGTCGATACGGAGCTTCTCGTGGCCGGAGGCCGTCACGTCGAGGCCGGTCACCGAGCCTCCGCTGGACTCCACGGCGGTGGTGATCTGGGAGACCGCGGTTCCGCTCGCGGGCACCTCCAACCGGACCGTGATCGAGTAGGAGACGCTGGGCGCCGTTGCCATGGCCGACTTCCTCTGCTTTCACCGAAGTACTGCTAGTGCTGCGAGTACTGCTGGTTCGCGGGTTTGCCGTCCGATCGTCGCACCTACCGCGGAGTACGTGGTAGCCGCCCCGGATTGCGAACCTTTTGTTCACCACGAAAGAGGTCCACGTCACCGGGTGACGTGGACCTCTTTCGTGCGACTGCTGCTGTCGCTCACGTTCAATGACACCGACCCGCCATGCTCGCCTCGCGGCAAGTGGTCGCTCGTAGCGACGAAGGTTGGGCCCGGGGGCTTGGATCGGGCCGGTGTCACGTCAAAGGTAACAAACGATCCCCGTAAGGCAATTCCCGCACCGTGGGTTCACAGGGAAGCTTTACGCGGACGGGCCCCGCGGTTCACCGGGGCGGGCCCCGCGATTCACGGGACCCGCCCCACCCGGGCCGACCGCGCCCGGTCCAGGACCGCTCCGCTCAGTCCCGCAGCAGGTCCGGCACCCCGTCCGCGTCCGGCTCGTCCCGGGCCGCCGAGACGATGGTGAGCTGCTGGGTCGCCCGGGTCAGGGCCACGTACAGGACCCGCAGCCCGGCCGGTGACTCGTCGGCGATCTCCGCGGGTGAGACGACCACCGTGGCGTCGTACTCCAGGCCCTTGGCCTCCAGGCTGCCGAGGGCCACCACACGGTCCCCGAGCCCGGCGAGCCAGCGTGCGGCCTCGCCGCGCCGGTTCATGGCGACGACGACGCCGACCGTGCCGTCGACCTGGTCGAGCAGCCGGGCGGCCTCCTCCCGGACGGTCCTCGACAGGGCCTCCCGCGCGCCGCCTGAGCCCTGGCCACCGGAGCCCTGACCGCCCGCAGCGCCGCCCGCGGGCACCGCCGTGACGAAGCGGGGCTGCACGCCCGTCGAGCGGACCGCGCGCGGCGACTCGGAGCCGGGCATGGCGAGGGCCAGCACCTTCGCGGCGAGCGCGGCGATCTCGGCCGGGTTGCGGTAGTTCACGGTGAGCGTGAATCGGCGGCGCGGACGGCTGCCGAGGGCCTCGTCACGGGCCTCGGCGGCCTCGTCCGGATGCGACCAGGACGACTGGGCGGGGTCGCCGACCACGGTCCAGGTGGCGTGCCGGCCGCGGCGGCCGATCATGCGCCACTGCATGGGCGTGAGGTCCTGCGCCTCGTCGACGATGACGTGCGCGTACTCCGTACGCTCCTGGGCCAGCCGTTCGGCCCGCTCGCGCTGCGTCTCCTCACGCTGGGGCATGAGCTCTTCCAGGCCCGTCAGCTGGTCGAGGGGGTCGAAGTCGCGCTTCTTGCGGGGGCGGGTCGGGGTGCCGACGATCGCCTCCAGCTCGTCGAGCATGGCCACGTCGTGCACGGAGAGCCCGTCCCGCTTGAGGGAGCGGGCGACCCGGCGCACCTCGCCGGGGTTGAGGATCCGCCGTGCCCAGCGCCCGAGGCGCCGCTCGTCGGCCATCGCCGCCAGGACGGCCCGCGGGGTCAGTTCGGGCCACCAGGCGTCGAGGAAGGCGATGAAGGCGTCCTCGGAGCTGACGTCCTCGTCGAACGACGAGCGCAGTTCAGCGGCCAGCTCGGGGTCGGTGTGCCGGGAGCCCGCGCCGGAGCGCGACCAGAGGGCGTCGAGCAGCAGCTTGCGGGCGCGCGGGCGCAGCAGGTTGACGGGCGCGGTCCCGGAGAGCGCGTTGTTGCGGATGCGGTCCAGCTCGGGCGCCTCCAGTTCCAGCCGGCGCCCGAAGGCGACGACCCGGAGCCGGGTGGGCGTGGCGGCGGGGGCCCGCGTGGCGGTCTCGTCGTCCTCCTCGCCCTCGTCGCCGAACGAGAGCTGCCCGGCGGAGAGCTGTCCGGCCGGGGCGGTGGCGCTGTTCCCGCCGGGCGCGCCCGGCGTCTCCAGTGCCCCGCGCGCCGCCTGCCGCAGCACCTTGAGCATCCGGTAGGAGCCCTTGGCGCGGGCGACGGCGGGTGCGTCGTACTGGGTGGCCTCGGCGCCGTCGACCAGGGAGCCGACCGCGCGGATGGCGACCTGGCCCTCCTCGCCGAGGGACGGCAGGACGCCTTCGGTGTACGCGACGAGCAGGGGCGTGGGCGAGACGATCAGGATGCCGCCCGCGTACCTTCTGCGGTCCTGGTAGAGCAGGTAGGCGGCCCGGTGCAGGGCCACCGCGGTCTTCCCGGTGCCGGGGCCGCCCTCCACGTACGTGACGGACGCGGCGGGGGCCCTGATGACGAGGTCCTGCTCGGCCTGGATGGAGGCGACGATGTCCCGCATGGTGTGGCTGCGGGCCTGGCCGAGGGCGGCCATCAGGGCGCCGTCGCCGATCACCGGGAGTTCGTTCCCGGCGAGGGTGGCCGTGAGTTCCGGGCGCATCAGGTCGTCCTCGACCCCGAGGACCTTGCGGCCCTTGGAGCGGATGACCCGACGGCGTACGACCCGGCCGGGGTCGACCGGGGTGGAGCGGTAGAACGGCGCGGCCGCGGGGGCCCGCCAGTCGATCACCAGCGGCGCGTACTCGGCGTCGAGGACGCCGATCCGGCCGATGTGGAGGGTCTCCGCGATGTCGGCGGTGTTGTCGGGGCGGACGGCTCCCTCGGCGGGTTCGACCGCCGTGTACGCGCCGTCCGGGCCCTTCTTGCCGTCCTTGCCCTGGAGGAGGTCGATCCTTCCGAAGAGGAAGTCCTCGAACTCGTTGTTGAGGCGGTTGAGATGGATCCCCGCCCGGAACACCTGCGCGTCGCGCTCCGCGAGTGCCCCGGGCGTGCCGACCTGGCCGCGCTGGGCGGCGTCGTTCATCAGGAACTCCGCCTCGTGGATCTTTTCCTCAAGACGCTGGTACACCCGGTCGAGGTGTTCCTGTTCGACGCCGATCTCCCGGTCGCGTACGGAGTCGCCTACCGGATCGAGCGCCATTTCCTGCTGAACCTGAGCGGCCACCGGGCCCCCTTCTGACGTGCATGGCAGCCGTCAACCGTACGCGAAGGGGAGCCCGTCAGGCTACGTTTCCGCTCTTGATCCACTTACCGGTCGACTTCGCGCCGGCTTTCCCGCCGGCCCGCGCGTGACCTCGTAGGCCGGTTCACGCGTCGACCTCGACCAGTTTGTCGCCGTCGAAGGTGACGACCTCGAAGTGGTCGATGTCGGCGTCGCTCATCGCCACGGCGCCCTGGAGGTAGAGCGGATTCCTGGCCAGCTCGGTGGCGGCGCCCTTGATTCCGTAGCCCCACTTCGGGACGGTCCAGGTGGTCGCCGTCTCCCGCTCGCCGCTCTTGCTGACGGCGACCAGGGAGCACTTCTGCGGGCCCTTGACGTTCTTCAGCTGGAGGGCGATACCCGTGCCGTAGGGCTTGCTCTCCATGCCGACCGCGGCGTTGACCTGGGTGCTCGCGTCGGTGGCCTCGACCTTGTCCTTCATCCCCGTGAACACCTGCTTGGCGGGGCTGACGGACGCCAGAGGCTTGGCCTCCTGCGCGGTGTCGCCGCCGGCGGTGGCCGCGATCGCGGCGATCGGGCCGCCGATGATCAGCGAGGCCGCGAGCCCGAAGAACAGGCGCCTGCTCTTCTTGGCCTTGACGCGCCGCTCGACCACTTCGCCGACCAGCCGGTCGGAGAGCTGTGGGCTCGGGCGGACGGCCAGTGTCTCGCCGATGGCCGGTGTGCCCCGTGTGCCCGGCAGATCCGCGAGGGCGGCGAGCATCGGCTCCATGCCCGCGAGTTCGTCGAGCTGCTGCCCGCACCACTCGCAGGTGGCGAGATGCGCCTCGAACTCGGTCGCCTCGGCGTCGTCGAGGATGCCCAGCGCGTAGGCCCCTACCGTCTCGTGCAGATCTCCCTGCCCTTGCGAACTTTGCATGGGTCCAGGACTACCCGTTCCGTATCCCCCGTATGTGCTCATGCCGTCACCCCCCGCTCCTCCAGTGCGAGCTTCATCGAACGCAGGGCATAGAACACCCGTGAGCGCACCGTGCCGCTGGGTATCCCCAGGGTTTCGGCGGCTTCGTTTACGGTACGCCCCTTGAAGTACGTCTCGACCAGTACCTCCCGGTGCGCGGGGGTCAGGTCGTCGAGCGCGTCAGAGAGTGTCATCAGCCACAACGCCTTGTCGATCTCGTCCTCCGCGGGAATGACCTCCAGCGGCGACGGGTCCACCTCCTGCGGCCGGGCCTGCCGGCTGCGGTGCCCGTCGATGACGATGCGCCGAGCGACCGTCACCAGCCAGGGGCGTACCGAACCGGTCGCTCGGTTGAGCTGACCGGCGTTCTTCCACGCGCGGATGAGCGTCTCCTGCACGACGTCCTCCGCCCGCTGCCGGTCCCCGGCGACCAGCCGCAGCACATAGGCGAGCAGGGGCCCCGCGTGTTCCCGGTACAGCGCACGCATCAGCTCCTCGTCGGGTTCCGAGGGCTGGGACATGCGATGTCGGGCCCTCGGCGATCGTTCATCGGCCACGGCGGAATCCTTGCGCACGCCTACCTCCGGTGTCCGGGGGATCCCCCAGTCGGTCGCTCATCTCCGGATACGGGTGCGGGCGTTGCGCTGTTCAAAGTGAATGGAATTCTTTGTGAGGAGCGTGAGGATTTCCCCTCCTCATCTGCTCCACAAGTGCTTCACGGGGGATCCACGGCAGATCCTAAGCCCGTGCGAGGGCTGCTCTGCGCCGGTGCCTGGCCACCCGCTCACGGTTTCCGCACACCTCACTGGAGCACCACCTGCGACGACGCCCTCTGGACGTATCCAGGTAGACGATGGGGCAGTTGTCTCCCTCACACTGCCGGATGCTCGCGCGGGCGGCCTGATCCGTGAGGAGCTCCACCGTGTCACGGGCGACCGCCGCGAGGAGCGCCGCGCAGGTCGGCGGAGCGCACAGGGCGCGTACGAGCGAGCCGCCCGCGTCCCACACCGCCAAGGGTACGGGCGGTGCGGCGCGGGCGAGTTCGTTGACCCGGGCCAGCGCGACGACGAAGGACCGCGAGTCCCTGGACGGCTCCTGACGCACCAACTGTCCTATATGGCCGCGCAGTTCACGAAAGCCCACGATCCAGGAGGAGTCGGCCGACGCGAGGGGCGTACCCGCCGGGACGAGTCCGGATCCGGTGATCCAGGCCCGCAGCGGCTCGGCCGAATCGAGCCGTTCCTCGGGGTGCGTGGTCGCCAGGAGATCGAGACAGATCCGCCCGGAGTCGAACCGCAGCTCGTACGGGGCCGTGGCCGTGCCCAGTGCCATGTGCCTGTCACCGCCTTGGGGTTGCCGCCAGGAGGGGCCGGTGAGGGATCGTGGGAGGTGCGTGGAAGGTGCCGTGGGAGGTCGTGGGGTGGGGGTCCGCCAGAGGGCCGCGCGTGGCCCTTGAGGGGGCCGCGCAGGGCTCGTACCCCTACAGTGCCTTCCCCCGCGCGCGGCGGGAAGCCCCACGCCGCCCCGTACCCGCCCGCGCCGTCCGGCCACCGGCCCCGCGCCGGCCGGGCGGTGGACGTCCGCTTATGCCGGTGCGCGTCCGAACCATGTCGTCCGGGTCCCGCCCGGCGCTTGACTCGACGGCATGACGACCGACACGGGGAACAAGACGGTGGAGAGCGGCGGGAAACGGGGCGGGTCCGCCGGAGGTGTGCTGATCGCGGCCACGGTGGCCATGGGCCTGATCGCCGGGCTGTTCTACGCGTTCGCGTGCAGCGTCATGCCGGCGCTGGCCCGCAGCGACGACCGTGTGTACGTCGAGGTCATGCAGAACATCAACGACGTCATCCAGAACCCGGTGTTCTTCCTGAGCTTCCTCGGCGCGCTGCTGCTGACGGCGGTCTCGGCCTGGCAGCTGCGCGGCTCACCGCGGGTGCGCGGGTGGGTGTTCGGGGCGCTCGTCGCGTACGGGCTGGCGTTCCTGCTCACCGTGGTCGTGAACATCCCGCTGAACGACGGCCTCATGGACGCCGGGGATCCGGCGACGATGACCGACCCGGCGGCCGTGCGCGAGGAGTTCGAGGACCCGTGGGTGGCCTGGAACGCCGTACGGGCCGTGCTGTGCACGCTCGCGCTGGCCCTGCTGACACGAGCGCTGACGCTGTACGGCCACCACGTCCGCCCCGGACGCCGGGCATAGGCGTATGCGCCGGACGCAGGCGTACGCGTCAGACGCAGAGGTACGCGTCAGACGCAGGCGTACGCGTCAGACGTCGGCGTATTTGGAGTCGGCGGCCGGGTCCAGGGCCAGCCGGTAGCCGCGCTTGACGACGGTCTGGATGAGTTTGGGTGTGCCCAGTGCCGTGCGCAGCCGGGCCATCGCGGTCTCCACGGCGTGCTCGTCCTTGCCGGCGCCTGGCAGCGCCCGCAGCAGTTCGGCGCGGGCCACCACCCAGCCGGGCCGCCGGGACAGGGCGCGCATCAACGACATCCCGGCGGGCGGTACGGGCCGCAGGGCGTCGTCCACCAGCACGGCGTGCCCGCGGATCTCCACCCGGTGCCCGGCGACCGGCAGGGTCCGCGCCCGGGAGGGCAGTTCCTTGCACAGCACCTGGACGAGGGGGCCGAGCCGAAAGCGTTCCGGCTGGACCGTGTCGATACCCCTGGCCTGCAGCGGCAGCGCGGTGACCGGGCCGACGCAGGCGGACAGCACGTCGTGGTTGAGGGCGGCGAGCAGTTCGGGCAGCAGCCCGCGGTCCTCGGCGCGGTTCAGCAGGGAGGCGGCGGCCGGGGCGCTGGTGAAGGTCAGCGCGTCCAGGCCGCGGCCGACCGTGGCGTCGAGCAGCCGGTCCAGGGGGCCGATGTCCTCGGGGGCCATCCACCGGTACACGGGAACGCCGACGACCTCGGCGCCCGCGGCCCGCAGCGACTCGACGAAGCCGGGCAGGGGTTCGCCGTGCAGCTGGACCGCGATCCGGCGCCCGTCCACTCCTTCGTCGAGGAGCCGGTCGAGCACTTCGGCCATGGATTCGGAGGACGGGGACCATTCCTCGGTCAGCCCCTGGGCGCGTACCGCACCTTTGACCTTGGGTCCGCGGGCGAGGAGCTCGACGTTGCGGAGCACGTCGAGCAGTTGCTCCCCGAGCCCCCAGCCGTCGGCGGCCTCGACCCAGCCGCGGAACCCGATCGCGGTGGTCGCGACGACGATGTCCGGCGCCTGGTCGAGGAGCTGCTTGGTCGCCGCCAGCAGTTCGCTGTCGTCGGCGAGGGGCACGATGCGCAGGGCGGGGGCGTGCAGAACGGCGGCTCCGCGCCGCTGGAGCAGGGCGCCGAGTTCGTCGGCGCGGCGGGCGGCGGTGACACCGACGGTGAATCCGGCGAGCGGCCCGTGGTCCTGCTGGTCGGTCCGGCCGGGTTGCTGCTGTGTCCGGTCCGGCTGCTGCGGTTCCTCGTACATGGATGGCATGGATGGCTCTCGTCCCGCTGGAGTGGTGTTCGTCCGCGTCACCCGCTGGGTTGGGGCGCCCCGCCTGCCCGCCTCACGGCGGACGACCGAGCCTGTCAATCATGCGTGACAGGCTCGGTTCCGCTTGATGTCGCCCGTGTTACGTCACGTGTCGGGCCAGGTGCCGGGTCACACCTCGGCGTAGCTGAGCTGCGTCTTCGTCTCCGACGCGGTCGTGGCGGTCGCCCCGGAGGTGGCGGGGCGGCGAAGGTATACGGCCCAGGTGACCGCGAAGCAGGCGCCGTAGAAGGCGAGGAAGGCGACGAAGGCTCCGGTGCCGGAACCGACGCTGAGGAAGGACTGCCGGAAGGCGAGGTTGATACCGAGCCCGCCGACCGCGCCCACGGCCCCGATCAGCCCCATGGAGGCACCCGACAGCCGCCGCCCGTACGACGCGGCTTCCTCCCCGGTCAGCCCTTTGGCGGCGGCCTTGGCCTGGAAGATGCCGGGGATCATCTTGTACGTGGAGCCGTTGCCGAGCCCGCTGAGCACGAACAGCACGATGAACGCGGTGGTGAACAGGGCGAGGGACTTCTCCATGGAGGCGACCACGATGACGGCGGTCGCGGCGCCCATGCCGACGAAGTTCCACAGGGTGATGCGGGCGCCGCCGTACTTGTCGGCGAGCCAGCCGCCGACGGGCCGGATCAGCGAGCCGAGGAGCGGCCCGATGAAGGTGACGTACGCCGACTCCAGCGGCGTACGCCCGAACTGTGTCTGGAGCACGAGGCCGAAGGCGAAGCTGTAGCCGATGAACGAGCCGAACGTGCCGATGTAGAGGAAGGACATGATCCAGGTGTGCGGGTCCTTCACGGCCTCCCTGGCGGCGCCGGTGTCGTTCTTCACGGACGTGATGTTGTCCATGTGGAGGGCGCCGAGGACGGCGGCGACGACGATGAGCGGGATGTAGATCCCGAGCAGCAGCCGCGGTCCTCCGTTGGCCCCGATGACGGCGAGCCCGATGAGCTGCACGACGGGCACGCCGATGTTGCCGCCGCCGGCGTTGAGCCCGAGCGCCCAGCCCTTCTTCCGCAGCGGGAAGAAGGAGTTGATGTTGGTCATGGAGGAGGCGAAGTTGCCTCCGCCGACCCCGGCGAGCATGGCGCACACGAGGAAGGTGCCGAAGGACGTCCCGGGCTCCATCACCACGAAGGCGGCGATCGTCGGGACGAGCAGCATGCTCGCCGCGATGATGGTCCAGTTCCGGCCACCGAAGCGGGCGACGGCGAAGGTGTAGGGCACCCGGACGATGGCGCCGACCAGGGTGGCCATCGAGATGATGAAGAACTTGTCGGCGGGGGTCAGCCCGTACTCGGGCCCCATGAAGAGCACCATGACCGACCAGAGGGTCCAGATCGAGAACCCGATGTGCTCGGAGAGTACGGAGAAGAAGAGGTTCCGGTGGGCGACCTTCTCCCCCGTCTCCTTCCAGAACGTCTCGTCCTCCGGGTCCCACTGCTCGATCCAGCGGCCCCCCTTGCGCGTCGTGATGCTGCTGCTCGGGGCTGTCATCTCACGCCTCCACGATTTCTCCGGGTGGTGTTCCCGAAGGTAGGGAGGTCGCGTTTCCGCGCTGTGCCTGTGAGTGACCACGGGGGAACGTTGCTCTCACCCTCGGGCGGGGGGCGTGGTGAGGGTTTTCGGGCGAGGCCGTCTTCGGGCGAGGCCGTCTTCGGGCGAGGCCGTCTTCGGGCGAGGCCGTCTTCGGGCGAGGCCGTCTTCGGGCGAGGCCGTCTTCGGGTCGGCGTCTCAGACCTCGAACCAGAGCAGCTTCCCGGCGCCGCGTCCGAGCAGACCGCTCCCCAGGGACCAGCCGCCCCACGAGGTCGCGCACTGCCGTACGAGGAGGAGCCCGCGCCCGCTCTCTGCGTCGACGGAGGCCGGCGCGACCGGGGTGCTTTTCGCGCCCCGGCCCCCGGGAGGCTCGTCGAAGGGCGCCGGGACGTGGGGGCTGCTGTCCCACACGCCCACGCGCAGGCGCCCGTCGCCCAGCGCGGTCAGCCGCAGGGAGGCGGGCCCTCTGGTGTGCCGGTAGGCGTTGGTGACGAGTTCGGACGTCAACAGCTCGACGACATCGAGGGTTTCGGCCATCCCGTGCCCGTGGAGGGCGGCCCGCACGGTCATGCGTGCGACGCGGGCGGCACGGGGGTCATGGGGCAGGCGAAGGGCGTACGTCCAGGTGTCGGGCGGGGCTACGGTGACCATGGGTGCCTCCGAAAAGAGAGGGGTTGGGTGCACTTCCGCTGGCGATGCAGGACCACCGTAGAGCAGGCGGTTAGATGGATCTAACCTTTCTATCCAGAAGCATCCATGCTTCACTCGTGTGAGGGAGAAGGACCCGTGCCACGGCCAGATAAGGAAGCGCTTTGCCGCCCACCAGTAATCCGACGCTGAGACAGCGAAGGTTCGGTGCCGAGCTGCGCAAACTTCGCGAACGGGCCGGATTGACCGCCACCGGTGCCGCCGAACTGCTCGGCGTCAACCAGGCGCGCGTCAGCATGATCGAGACCGGCCGTACACCCGTCAGCGCCGACAAGGTCCGCTCCATGGCCCGCGCGTACGCCTGCGCCGACGACCGGCTCGTCGACGCCCTGGCCGCGATGACCGGGCGCCGCACCCGCGGATGGTGGGAGGAATACTGCGAGCACCTGACCGCCGCGCTGATCGACCTGGCAGAACTTGAGCACCACGCGGCCGGTCTGCGGGTGGCGCTGATCATCCACATTCCCGCCCTGCTGCAGACGACGGACCACGCACGATCGCTGTTCCAACAAGTGGCCCCGCCCATGCGGCAGTACGAGGTCGAGCACCGCCTCACGTTCCGCATCAAGCGGCAGGGCATCCTGCACCGGGAGAACCCGCCCCCGTACGCGGCGATCATCCACGAGTCGGCGCTTCGCATGGGCTTCGGCGGTCCCGCGGTTGCCCGCGCCCAGCTCAAGCACCTGATCGAGATGAGCGAACTGGCCCATGTCACCCTCGGGGTGATCCCCTTCGGCACGGACCGCTTCCCGACCACGGGGCAGTCGTTCGACTACCTCGACGGCCCTGTTCCGCAGCTCGACACCATCCAGTTGGACTCACACCACGGTGCCTGCGAATTCCTCGACGGCGAGGCACAACTGAGCAAGTACCGCGCCGTCCTGGACCGGATGGAGTCGTGCGCCCTGAGTCCCGCCGAGTCACGGGATTTCATCCACCGCCTCATCCAGGACACCTGAGAGGGACCAACTGTGCATGCCATCGACTGGCAGAAGTCCACGTACAGCGGCGACGGATCGAACTGCGTCAACGTCGCGGCCACCCCCGGTGGAACCGTCGCCCTCCGGGAGAGCGACACGCCCGACACCACCCTCATAACCACCCGCGCCCGCCTGGGCGAACTGATACGCGCCCTGAAGGCACAGCAGCCCACTCCCTAAGATCACGGACACAGGCACAGACACAGACGCAGTTCTGACGTCAGGGAGTTCGGATGAGCGAGAGCGACCGGCCGGAGCCAGGGTTCTCGCCCGAGAGACTGGCCTTCTTCACGGACGCGATCTTCGCGATCGCGATGACACTGCTGGCCGTCGAACTGGAACGCCCCGACGAACAGGAACTGGCGTCGGCCCGCGAGCTGGGCAGCTTCCTCGTGCACCAACGGGACTCCTACCTGGCGTTCGCGCTGGCGTTCATCCTGCTCTGGTCGGTGTGGCGCCGTCATCACAAGCTGATGGACAGGATCGGCAGGCTGTCGAGCGCCTTCACGGGCTGGCACGCCCCGTTCCTGCTGCTGGTCGCGTTCCTCCCGTTCCCGACGGCGGTCATCGGCGCCTCGGCGACCAACCCGCTGGCGGACACGCTGTTCGCCGGAACCATGGCGGCGATGGTCTGCTGCGAGGCCGTCATCAGGGAGATCTCGCACAGGACGGGTCTGACGACGGGCGATCCGGCGGACACCCGGCACCAGGCGGACGGTTCCTGGGCGGTCGGCCTCTGGTTCATCCTCAGCGGCGCCCTCGCCTGGCTGCTCCCGTACGCGTTCGTCCTGTGGTTCTTCGCCCCGCTGGCCTCCCCGTACGGCGGAGCGCTGATCTCGCGCCTGCGCAGGCCGCACACGGAGCCGCTGGACGTGAACGCTCCACGGCCCTAGGGGAGCCGGCGCGGCGCACCCCGGCGTGCGGCCGATGTCAACCGATGGCGACGCCCGACCCGTTGGAGGGGCAGCACGGCCCTCGGCACATATCCCGTGTTTGCCTTGGCAATTGACAGCGGCATGAGAACTACTTGGGTACGAGGCCGAGGCAGAGGCCGCCGGCGCATCGCGGTCGCGACCGCGGCCGTGGCGGTGCTGTGCGGAGCCGGCCTCACGCAGGGCGGGACCGTCCACGCGCAGGGCGGGGTGGCGGAGACACCGTGGGTGGTGTCGCTGGGCGACAGCTTCATCTCCGGGGAAGCGGGTCGCTGGGCGGGCAACAGCAACGACAGCGCCGGCGGCTACTCCGGTACGGACCGGGCCTTCGACCCCGCCACCCGTTCGACGGACCAGCACCGGGTGTACGGCGCGTCCTACGACAACGGCTGCAACCGCTCCGACAGCGCCGAGGTCAATTCCTCGCCCGCACCGGCCGGGGCCCGCCGGCTCAACCTGGCCTGTTCGGGGGCGACGTCGACCGCGATCCTGCTGCCCGAGAACGGCGGGAGCCCGTTCAAGTCCGAGCCGTCCCAGGCCGAGCAGCTCCAGAAGGCGGTCACCGGCCGTCCCGTACGGGCGGTCGTCGTCTCCGTAGGCGGCAACGACCTCGGCTTCGAGGACGTGATCGTCGCCTGCGCCAAGGGCTTCGTCACTCCCATCGGGGCGTCGCCCTGCGCTCCCGCCCAGGCGCCGGAGGTCAAGAAACGGCTGCCCATGATGCGCACCGCGGCCGTCGCCTCCCTCGCCGACATCACCACGGCCATGAAGCGGGCGGGCCACCCGGCGGGCAGCTACCGCCTGATCCTCCAGTCCTACCCGTCACCGCTGCCCGACGGCGGGCGGATCCGCTACCCCGGGAACAAGTACGACCGCCTGACCGAAGGCGGCTGTCCCTTCTTCGACCAGGACCTCACCTGGGCCCACGACCGACTGGTCCCCGAGATCAGCACCACGCTGGCCTCGGCGGCCCGTGAGTCCGGCGCGGAGTTCCTCGACCTGTCGCGATCCTTCGACGGCCGGGAGGTCTGCTCCACGACCACGGTCCAGGCGGGCCCCGACCAACTGCCCTCGGGCCGTACGAGCGAATGGGTCCGCTTCGTGACCACGGGCGCGGGCCAGGGCCAACGCCAGGAGTCCCTGCACCCCAACCACTACGGCCAACTGGCCCTGGGCACCTGCCTCAGCCTCCACCTCACCGAAACCCCGGCGAACCACCGCTGCACGAACACCCCAGGAGAAGGCCCCCGCGCGATGCGCCTGGGCCCGGCCCTCACGAACTGACGACCGATCGCCGTGTCCCGTAGTTGTCATACGGGACACGGCGGGGCCCGCAGCATGCGATCACTTCAGGGCTGACACGCAGCACTCCCGCTCTGAGAGGTGATCTCGTGAATCACCCAGACACCCTTGTCATTCTTCTTGAGTGACGTCTGATAAGCGACGTAACTCCGCGCGGTGACCTCGGTCTTCTTGACCCGCTTGCCCTTGAGGTACATGACGAACGCCTTGCCCTGATCCTCGCAATAACTGAACGAGGCCGTCCCGTCACCGCGAACGTTCACCTTCGGGTCGTAGAAACGATAGGCACCCGTGGTCCGAGCCTTGTTCTCCACATACTCCTGAATGAACTGCTCGGTCCCCGCGGCAGCCTCTCCCTCGTAATAGAAGAGGTACGGCTCGTCCAAGGCATCCTGATGGGCGATGGCCAGATCAACCGCTTTGATGGACTGCGCACTGTCCTTGAGAACCGCGTCCTTCTCCTCGTCCCCGGTCTTCGGCCACTCGAAGGTGTAGCTCAGATCGGACGGCAGCTCGATCTTCGGCCGGCCGGCGTCAGCTGACTCGGACGCGCTCGGCGAAGCGGACTTCTCGGTGCCGGTGTCGGTATCGGCAGCCGCAACCTTGTCGTCGGCGCTGTCACCACCGCAGGCGGACAGCGTCAGGGCTGCTGCGGCCAGCGTGATCGCTGCGAGCAGGGTGGGACGGCGGGTCACGAGCAGCTCCTGGTGAAGGCGATATCAGAACAACAGAACGGCCTGCACGTCGTCGGTGACGTCGTGCAGGCCGCTCCGGGTCAGCGGTTGATCGACTGGATCTCCTGGACGATCACGTCCTGGCCAGCGCCGAACTCGCCGTTCGGGAGAGGCTGTTCACCGGCCACGCCCGTGCCGGTCCAGTGGATCCGCCAGGTGATCGTGGCCTGCAGCTGGTACGAGCCGTCGCCCGACGAGCGCAGGTACTTCACGCCGCACGGCGGGGTCTCGTTCGCCTTGCCCTTGGCGTAAGCCTCGCCGATCTGTTTGCCGTTCAGTTCGCACACACCCGAGGCGGGATACGTCGTCGCGTCGGCCGTACCCGGCTCGATCTTCAGCGACAGCGGTTCGGCCGTGGTCGTCGCCTGAACGTTCAGGAGCGGGACGGATGCCGTGACGGAGACAGGCTTGAAGTCCGCCGCGTCCAGCCATGCCCAGGTCGGCAGGTTCACCTTCGTGGTGCCCTCCGGAGCCAGCTCGACCTTGGTCGAGGGCACGCGGATCTCGGCGTACGCCAGTTGCGCCAGCATTTCAGGAGTGATCGCCTGCGGGATGTCCGGCGGAGGGGGAGCGCCGTTGTCCACCCAGAAGATGTCCTTCGTGCAGTCCAGAGCCCCGGGGTCGCCTTCCCTACCCTCGGTTACATAGGAATCCCAGAAGTAACCCTTGCCGGTTTTCTCCTTGTTGAAGTCCTTGTACTCACCGCCGTTGACATACTTCTCGCGCTGCTTGGCATCCCACTCGTACCCCGTCGACCCCGCCTCCCAAATCGGCTCCAGATACTCCTGAAGCTGCTCCGGGGTGTACCTCGGGGCGTAATAGCAGGCGGGCGGAGTCCAGTTCGAGGCACTGGACGTCACCGGTCCGGCCGACTTCCCGGAACCGTTCTTGGAACGGTCGAACACCACAGCGCCCGCCGTGGAGGAGACCGTTCCTTTGCCGTCGCTGTTGCCGGAAGCCTGCGTGTTGTCGCTTCCCTGACCGTCACCCGGTCCGTATGCCACAGCGGTACCCGGCAATACGGAAACCGCGACGGCCGTAGCCGCGCTCAGGGCCAGTATGTGGCCCATCCCTCTCATCCAGCGCACGTTTTGTCCCCCCGCTTCGAGATCAGAACAGTGGCCTGCCACACACCCTTCTCGCTCTTCTCCAGGCGTGTGTTGTACAGCACGTACGGGCTTTCGTCCGACGGCGTCCGGTCGACCTTGCCGGTCTTGCGGTTCTTGTTGAAGCCTTTACTCTCGTCCGCGCAGTAGACGACCGCCGCCGAAGTGCTGCCGCGCAGGGTGACCTTCGGGTCGAAGTAGCGAGTGGTACCGGTGAACGACAGATTGGCGTCCTGGTACTCCTGCACCCACTCCACCGCACCGGTCAATGCCTTGTCCCGGTAGTAGAAAGGAAGTCCCGGAGCACTCGCGTCGCCTCTGACGATGGCGTCGTTCGTGGCGTCGATGCGACCCGCGGTGTCGGTCAGGACGGCGTCCTTCGCATCGTCGCCGGTCTTCCAGTCCTCGTACTTGTCGATGACGTCCGACGGCAGCTTGACCGTCGGCCGGTCGGTCGCCGGCGAAGCGGAAGCGCCTGGAGTCTTCGACGCCTCCTTGCCGGTGTCGGCGCCCGCGATCTTGTCGTTGGGCTTGTCCTTGGAGTCGCTGTCGCCACCGCAGGCGGACAGCGTCAAGGCCGCAGCGGCGGTCAGCGTGATCGCTGCGAGCAGAGTGGGACGGCGGTTCACAGATGTCTCCCGTGAGGCGAAGGCGGCTTGAGGGCGCCACGCTACCGAGGGCACGGGAGGCGACACCAGTGCGAACTCCAGCAAAGCGAAGCTCGTGGCGAAACTGAGACGACCGGGTTGCGCGGGTCGGACGGGTGGGGAAACGCGCCGGGCCGGTGACGCTCGTTCAGGGCCGACACTTCGCGCTTCCCCTCTGGGAGGCAAGCTTTTCGACCACCCAGGCACCCTCTTCGCTCTTGCTCAGCCGGGCGCTGTAGAGCACGTAACTGTTCTTGGTCACAGCCGTCTTGTTGATCTTTTTCGGCTTCAGGTACATGTCGTACCCCTTGCTCTGGTCCTCGCAGTACACGAGCGAGGCACTGTCGGCGTCACTCACGTTGACGGCCTCGCCGTAGTAGCGGTACGCGCCGGTGGTCCGCGCCTTGGCCTTCACGTACGCCTCGATGTACTGCTGCGTCTGGGCAGCGGCCTCACCCTCGTAGAAGTAGAGGTACGCCTTGTCCAGCGGGTCCTGATGGGCGATGGCCAGGTCCACCGCCTTGATGGACTGCTCCCTGTCTGCCAGGACCGCGTCCTTCTCCTTGTCCCCGGTCTTCTTCCACTCGAAGGTGTACGTCAGATCAGACGGCAGCTCGATCTTCGGGCGCCCCGCGGCAGTCGAAGCGGACGCGCCAGGCGAAGCGGACTTCTTCTTGCCGGTGTCGGCGCCCGCGGTCTTGTCGTCGGCCTTGGCGTCGGCCTTGCCCTCGGAGCTGTCGCCGCCGCAGGCGGACAGCGTCAAGGCCGCAGCGGCGGTCAGCGTGATCGCTGCGAGCAGAGTGGGACGGCGGTTCACGGACGGCTCCCGGTGGGGCGAGGGGGTCATGAGCGCAGCCACGCTACCGAGGGGAGAGCCCACAGCGAAGCGCGGGCCAAGCAGAGAGCTTGGCCCGCGCAAACATCGCCGGAAGTGTGCCCGTCCGTCCGGCTGTCCCTAGCGCGCCCGCGCCCGGGAGCGAGGGCGGGAGTGGGAGTGGGACGGCGGGCCCGCGCCTGGGCGTGGGGGTGGTTTCTTCGTGCCTGTCGGCCACAGGCGCGGGCTCCGTTTCGCCGCCAGGTCCTCGATCCAGCCGACGCACACGATCGCGAGGCCTATCAGGGGCCAGACCAGGACGAACATCCACAGCGCGTACGTGGTGTCCAGCAGGCTCACCATCCCGTCGTTCATGAAGGGAAGGTCGTAGAGCTGGTCGATGATCGGGACCGTCGCCATGATCAGGAGGTTGTGCCACAGGTAGATCGTCATGGCACGGCTGTTGGAGAGGGTGACCAGTTTGTCCCAGCGCTTGAGGCGGCCGGGGAGGTCCTGCCAGGACGGGGAGTACTGGAGCAGGATGACCACGAACCCGAAGGACCAGGTGGCCTGCGCCAGCGGGATGTCGTTCAGGTCCCAGCCGTCGGGGCCCAGATGGCCCGACGCCCACCACAGGCCGAACGCCATCAGCAGGGTCGAGCAGGACACCGCCACATAGCGCGGGATCTGCTGCAGCATGCCCTCGTAGTGGGCGAACCCGAGGACCCAGCAGCCGCCGTAGACCGCGAAGTCCGAGACCGCGTTGCCCGTTTCACCGGGGATGTTGACGATGCCCGTGCCGACCACGGCCGTCAGCCCGAGCGGGGCCAGCAGCGTCGGCCACGGGGCCCTGCGGAACGCCCACAGGAGCAGCGGCGACGCGAGTACGAACCAGAGGTACGCCCGCAGGTACCAGAGCACGCCCGCCGACTGGACCGCCCAGGTCTGCTCCAGGAGGCCCGACTTGTCGCCGATGCTCCAGGGGAACGGCGGGGCGCCGATCGGGACGATGTAGTTGAAGAGCTCGATCATCCCCCAGGTGCCGCCGTTGTCGGGGTCCTCGGAGATGTTCCAGCCCGCGGCGAACATCATGGCGAGCATGACGGCGCTGAAGATCCACAGGGGTGGCAGGAGCCGCCGGATACGGCCGCGGATCACGCCCAGGGCCGGGCGCTTCAGCGAGCGCGCCATCAGGGAACCGGCGAGCGCGAACATCACGCCCATGGACGGGAAGAGGACCGTCAGCCAGGCCCAGCCGAACAGGTGGTACATGACCACGCGGATCAGCGCCAGCGTGCGCAGCAGGTCCAGGTAGCGGTCACGGCCGCTCGCCTTCTTCGGCGCGGAAGAAGCCGAAGAAGGCGAAGAAGCCGAGGGAGTGGCGGGAGTGGTGGGGGCGGGGACGGACGGTGCCCGGGACGCGGCGGACGCGGACGGGGCCTCGAACGGGGACCCCGGATTCTCCGCCGGAACCCGCGTGCCGAACCCGCCCGACCCGTCGGACCCGATGGATGCGTTAAATGAGCTGGATGCGTCGGACGCAGAAGACGTGTCCGTCGTGTCGAACGGGGACATCACCCAGCCCGCGTCGTACCGCGGCTCCTCCGGGTGGCCGCCCGGGTCGGTGTTCTGGCCATGCGTCATCCCACAGGCCTCCGATCGTTTCCGCTGCCGCTCTCCGCTCGCTGGCGGGGCATGGGGGCGGGGGCGCCCGCCGCTCCGGGGGCCGAGCCGACCACGCCGGTGCGGCGCAGTTTCTGCCAGCGCAGCCGACCGCCGGTGAGGGCGGTGATCCAGGACTGGAGCAGGACGACGTACATGAGCTGCCGGTAGAGGATCTGCTGCAGGGGCAGCGAGATGAGGTGGGTCATGCGTTCCTTGTCGAGCCGGAAGGCGTACGCGGCGCAGATCGCCTGGATGGCGAGGACGCCCAGCCAGGCGCCGATCGTCTTCTCGGTGGGGCCGAACACGATCCCGTACAGCAGGAACACGTCGATCAGGGGGGCCAGGAGCGGGGCCAGGACCATGAAGAAGGAGATCAGGGGCAGGCCGACGCGGCCGAAGCGGCCCGAGGGGCCCCGTTCGACGAGCGCCTTGCGGTGCTTCCAGATCGCCTGCATGGTGCCGTACGACCAGCGGTAGCGCTGGGACCACAGCTGCTGGACGGACTCGGGGGCCTCGGTCCACGCGCGGGCGTTCTCCGCGTAGACGACGCGCCAGCCGTCGCGGTGCATGGCCATCGTGATGTCGGTGTCCTCGGCGAGGGTGTCCTCGCTCATGCCGCCGACGCGTTCCAGGGCCGAGCGGCGGAAGGCTCCGACGGCTCCGGGGATCGTCGGCATGCAGCGCAGCATGTCGTACATGCGGCGGTCCAGGTTGAAGCCCATCACGTACTCGATGTGCTGCCAGGCGCCGATCAGCGAGTCGCGGTTGCCGACCTTGGCGTTGCCCGCGACGGCGCCCACGCTCGGGTCGCCGAAGGGCTGCACCAGTTCGCGCACGGTGGCGGGCTCGAAGACGGTGTCGCCGTCCATCATCACGATGAGGTCGTGCTTGGCGTTGGCTATGCCCCGGTTGAGGGCGGCGGGCTTGCCCGCGTTGAGCTGGCGCACGACGCGTACGTCCGGCAGCCGCAGGTCCTCCACGATGCGGGCGGTGCCGTCGCTCGAACCGTCGTCGATGACGACGACCTCGATGGGCTGTTCGCTCGCCACCAGCGAACGCACGGTGGCCTCGATGCACTTGGCCTCGTTGTACGCCGGCACCAGCACCGAGACCGGTTCGGTGACCGGCGGTCCCCAGCGGAAGTTCTTCCGGCGTACGCGGCGGGCGTGGGCGATCGAGAGGACGAGCATCAGGCCGAAACGGGTGATGACCAGCGTGCCGATGACCGCGAGACAGACGACGAGGACGTCGGTGCTCTTCTCGGAGAACTGCACCGCCCAGGTCCAGGCCTTGCCCTTCCACAGGTCGAGTCCGGTGACCTGGGTGTGGGCGCTGGGGGCACCGAGCGCTCCGGTCAGGTTGTCGAACTCGTACCCCTCCTTCTGCATCTCGGGCAGGAAGCGGTCGAGTGCCTGCACGGTCTGGTGGCGGTCGCCGCCGGAGTCGTGCATGAGGACGATGGCGCCCTTGCCGCCCTTGGGGGTGGCGTTGCGGATGATCGTCTCGACGCCGGGCTTCTTCCAGTCCTCGCTGTCGGTGTTGTTGACGACGGTGAGGTAGCCGCGGCTGCCGATGTACTCGGTGACCGGCCACGACTTGTCGTCCATGGCGTCGGCGAACGAGGAGTACGGCGGCCGGAAGAGCGACGTACGGATGCCGGCCGCGCCCGCGAGCGCCAGCTGGTTCTGGGACAGTTCCCAGTCGATACGGCTCTTCGACTGGTAGGAGAGGTCGGGGTGGTTGAAGGTGTGCAGCCCGATCTCGTGGCCCTCGTCGACCATGCGCTGGACGAGCGCCGGGTAGCGCGAGGCCATCGTGCCGGTGACGAAGAACACCGCGTGCGCGTTGTGCTTCTTGAGGACGTCGAGGACCTTGGGGGTCCACTCGGGGTCCGGGCCGTCGTCGAAGGTGAGGACGAGATGGTGCTTCGGCACGCTGAGGCTGCTGGTGCGGCCGCCTCGGGTGTCGATGACGGGACCGCCGTCCAGGATCTTCTCCGGTACGCGGTCGGTGGCGGCCTCGGGCTGGATGCGGTGGTCCGCGAGTATCTCGCTGTGTACGTACCCGCGCAGCATCAGCATCGCCATGAGGGCGATGAGGATGAGCGAGGGCAACAGGTAGCGCATGGGCAGGCGTCGGCGCCGGACGGCGCCCCGGCCTGCGCCGCGCTTGCTGGTGCGGCGTGCCATCAGAGGATGTTCTCCGGGGAGGACGGGGTGGGGGGGCTCGGCTCGATGGGAGTCGGCACCGCCGTGAGCGGGGCGTCGGCAACGTCGTTGGTGCCGCTTCCGGCGGGGGCCTCGGTGGTGGGCCCGTCCGTGACGCCGGTGTCGGTCGGTTCCGGTTCGGGATCCGGTGACGCGGGGACTTCGTCGGTGGGGTCCGCCCCGGGGTCGGGCGAGTTGTTGCTGCCCGTGCCCGGCTTGGTGGTGCTGGCGGAGGGCTTGGGGTCGGCCGAGGTGTCGGGCGCCTTCGCGCTGGCCGAGGCATCGGCCGAGAGGCTGGCGCCGGGTGACGGCGTCGTGCCTTCGGTGCCGGAGACGCTCGCCTCGGGCGAGGCGCTCGCGGAGCCGGACGGATCGGCGGATTCGGTGGGCGCCGCCGAGGGCTCGACCTGGCCGGCCGGTGAGTCTCCCTGCTGGTCCTTGATGGGGAGCCAGGGGGCGTTCGAGTTGCCGGATATGAGGGTGATGAGGATGGCCACCGCGTAGACCGCGCAGGCCAGGCCCACCGCCATGCCTATCCGGCGGTATCTGCGGCTGCGGCGGCCCGTCTCGTCGACGAAGACCGGGCCGTCCGAGCCCTCCTGGGTGCTGGGCGCACCCTTGGCCTGCTGGACGAGCCAGTCCTCCAGCTGCCGTCCCACACCGTCGAGCTGGACCGTGACCTCGTGCGGGTCATGGGTGTGCTCGGGGTGCTCGGACTCCTGCCAGGAGTCGTGGCCGACGGCGGAACCGGGGCCCTGCGCGGCGGCGGGGTCGTACCCGGCACCGGCGGTACTGCCGCCCACCGCGCTTCCGCTGCCGCTCATCGCGCTGCCGTTGCCGCTCATCGCGCTGCCGTTGCCGCTCATCGCGCTTCCAGGGAAGCGGGCCGTGTCCTGGGTGCCGGGGAAACGGTCGGTGTTCCGGCCCTCCGGGAAACGGGCGGTGTCCTGGCCGTCGTCTCTCTGCCGCGGCACCGCCGCGGCGGCCTCACGGCGGAACCAGCCGTCGGACGCGCCCGGCGCACCGGACGTACCGGACACCCCCGAAGCGCCTATGACCTCGGTCGCGTCCGTGCCGCCCGCATGGCCGGAAACGTTACGGAAGGGCTGATCAGGACCATTTCGAAGCGCCCGGTCGGCCTCGTCCCGGGCCGAGCGGTTGTCACCGCCGGCACCAGGCTGATCGGAATCATTCCGACCCGGTTGAGCGTCTTCTGGCCAACTTTTCACGCGCACGTACATCCCCCCACGGGAATCGTTCTGGGGTGGCGTGTGCGACCCGGATACTCGCACGTCATCGTCCGGAACCGGACCCCCACCCGGTCCGAGCGCCCCCTTTATCACACTGCACCCGGGCCACGAATGTATCGCACGTAGCCATGAGTGAGGGTTCTGTGTCAGATCCGACTCATCATGATGCGTGTATCTGTGGCCGGAATCCACCCCTCGGAAGGGCGCTCCAGCCACCCCTCGTCCGCCGCGAGCCGTGCCGCAGCAGCCCTCAATGCCGCAACTCCACGATGCACCAGTCCC
This sequence comes from Streptomyces sp. NPDC127119, assembly GCF_042677425.1. NCBI lineage: Bacteria > Bacillati > Actinomycetota > Actinomycetes > Kitasatosporales > Streptomycetaceae > Streptomyces > Streptomyces sp. NPDC127119. Next base: position 23,173 of record NZ_JBHXTO010000037.1, read on the forward strand.
TTCCGCCACACCAAAGACACCGGTGACAACGGGACGGGGTCGACGAGGGGTCGAAGCGTTGAACCCGGCATGGCCGGAAAGTCCACCACGGCCAGAACAGGGGTTCGTGTCTTGGCCATGATCCTCCGGAACTCCTCGGTACCGACGGCGAGCGGCGCGGGCGGAGCCACCTCGATCCCGCGTCCCTCGAAAAGCTGACGGGCCAGATCGGTCCATTCAAGCGTCCGGGGGTTCCCGGCACCCGCGTACACCCGCTCCCCCGCCAGCGCGTCGAGCGGTACGGCGTCCAGCGCGGCCAGGTGATGGCCCTCGGGCAGGACGACGGCCATCCGCTCGTACCGCACGGGCTGCTGCTCCAGGCGGGCGCGCACGGCCGGGTCGAGGCCCGCGAACCGGCCGAAGGACGCGTCGAGCCGGCCGGCCAGCAGCTCGGCCGCCGCGCCGGTGAGGCCGCTCTCGAAGCGGGCCATCAGTTCGCAGTCGGGGGCCAGTTCGCGGGCCAGGTCCAGGATCCGTCCGGAGACGAGGCCCGGACTGTTCACGTCCACGAGCAGGGGGCGCTCGGCGCCCGCCCCGCCGTACGGGCCCGTCCGCCCGAAGGCCGCGAGCAGGTCGTCCTGCGCCTCCAGGGCCCGCCGCGCGTGGGGCAGCAGCCGCTCGCCGTCCGGGGTGAGCGTCACCTGCCGGGTGGTGCGTACGAAGAGGTCGGCGCCCAGTTCCCGTTCCAGGCGGCGGATGTCGCGGCTGAGGGCCTGCTGGGCGACGTACAGGCGGGCCGCCGCGCGTGTGAAGTGCAGGTCCTCGGCGACGGCGAGGAAGGCGCGCAGCAGGCGGGGGTCCAGGTGGGAGCGGTGCGCGGAGTGGGCGGAGTACGGGGGACGGGCGGGCATCGGGCGAACTTACAACGTGAGTGCGTGAATCGGTACGGAGCAGGTGTTGGACCCCGTGCGCAGGGGCGGGCGACCGTTGATCCATGCCGCCGCGCCCGTCCTCACCGCCCTCGTCCACGTCTGCGCCGTCGCCCTCCCGGAATCCCTACCGTCGACTTTTCGCCATTCCTGGTACTCGGGCGTTCACGATCGGGAATCTGATCGCCCGGCTTCCCATGGGCATGTTCAGCGTGAGCGCCGTGATCATGATCGCCGGAACGCGGGGCTCGTACGCGCTCGCCGGTGCCGTCACCGCGACCGGGCTGGCGGCGACGGCGGTCGTCGCGCCCTGGACGGCGCGGCTCGTCGACCGGCACGGGCAGGCCCGGGTCGCCGTTCCCGCCACCGCGGTCGCCGCGCTCGGCTCGCTCGCACTGCTGCTCTGCGTCCGCCTCGGGACGCCGGACTGGACACTGTTCGCGGCGTACGCGGCCACGGCGACCACACCCAACACGGGAGGCATGTCGCGGGCACGCTGGGCCCACCTCCTCGAAGGGGACCCGGTCCGGCTGCACACCGCGAACTCCTTCGAACAGGCCGTGGACGAGCTGTGCTTCATGTTCGGGCCCGTGCTCGCCGCGCTGCTGTGCGGGGCGCTGTTCCCGGAGGCGGGCACCCTCGTCGCGGTCGTCCTGCTGCTGACCGGCGTGCTGGTGTTCAGCGCCCAGCGCTCGACGGAACCGCCCGCGCGGGGCCGTACCGGCGCCGGGTCCACGTCCCCGCTCCGGGCGCCCGGAATCCCTCCGCTGCTGATCGGGTTCCTCGCCACGGGGGCCGTGTTCGGGTCCATGGAGGTGGTGACGATCGCGTTCGCGGACGCACAGGGGCACCGGGCGGCGGCCGGGGTCGTACTCGCCCTGCAGGCGGCCGGATCGTGCGCGGCGGGACTGCTGTACGGGGTACTGCGGCCGGGCGGGTCCGTGGAACGGCGGTTCCTGCTCAGTGTCGGAGCGATGGCTCCGCTGATGTCCCTGCCGCTGCTGGCCGCGACGCTCGGGGGCGGCGGGCTCGTCACGCTCGGCCTCGCCCTGCTGATCGCGGGCATGGCGACGGCGCCGACGATGGTCACGGCGATGACGCTGCTGCAGCACCGGACGCCGGAAGGGCGGCTGAACGAGGGCATGACGTGGGCGGTGACGGGGCTGCTGGGCGGGATCGCGTGCGGGGCCGCGGTGGGTGGGGTCGTGGTGGAGCACGGGTCGGCTGCGACGGGTTACGCGGTGCCGGTCGGGGCGGCGGCGACGGCGCTGCTCATCGCGCTCGCGACGGCCCGCACAGGACGGCCGTCCGCCACCTGACCGCCCGGTGGGGGCTGGTCGCGCCGTTCCCCGCGCCCTAAAAACAGGCCGCATGCCACCTGACCGCCCGGTGGAGGCTGGTCGCGCAGTTCCCCGCGCCCCTAAAAACAGGCCGCATGCCACCTGACCGGCCGGTGGAGGTTGCTCGCGCCGTTCCCCGCGCCCCTAAAAGCAGGCCGTCCGCCACGTGACCGGCCGACTTGGGTCACCCGCGCCGTTCCCCGCGCCCCTGACGGGGCCCCGGAGCGGCGCAGCCGCTTTCAGGGGCGCGGGGAACTGCGCGACCAGCCCCCACCGACCCGCACCGGACGAACCGACCCCTGCGGCGCAGCCGCTTCAAGGGGCGCGGGGAACTGCGCGGGTGACCCCCACCGACCCGCACCCGACAACCCCCGGTCGACCCACCGAACGCCCGCCCCAATTCGCGCGCACCCCATTGACTCCCCCCGAGCCCCCACATACGTTCCCCCGTCGAAGCGCTTCGACGGCTCGCGTCGAATCGATTCGATGCGCGCCGCGCAAGCGGAGCACAAGCGGAGCGCAATGCTCCGATACCCGTCCGACTCCCCCGGAGGCACAGGATGTTGACGGCACGAAGGCGTGTGATGGCGGCGGCGGCCGCGGTGGTGAGCACCACCCTGCTGCTGGCCTCCTGCGGTGACTCGGACAGCGGGTCCTCCGACGGGAAGACCCTGAAGCTGTGGCACTACGAGAGCCCGGACAGCGCGATGGCGGTCGCCTGGAACGCGGCCATCAAGGAGTTCGAGAAGACCCACCCCGGCGTCAAGGTGAAGTTCGAGGAGAAGGGCTTCGAGCAGATCCAGAAGACCGCCCCGATGGTCCTCAACTCCAATGACGCGCCGGACCTCATGGAGTACAACAAGGGCAACGCGACGGCCGGCCACCTCTCCCAGCAGGGCCTGCTCACCGACCTGTCCGCGGAGGTGACGAAGCACGGCTGGGACAAGAAGCTCAGCGCGGGCGTGCGCACCACCAGCCAGTACGACGCCAAGGGCGTGATGGGCTCGGGCAAGTGGTTCGGGATACCCAACTACGCCGAGTACACGATGGTGTTCTACAACAAGGACCTCTTCAAGAAGTACGACATCGCCGAGCCGAAGACGTTCGGCGAACTGACCGCCGCCATGGACACGTTCGTCGCCAAGGGCGTCACCCCGCTGGCCAACGCGGGCGCCGAGTACGTGGCCCACCAGTACCTCTACCAGCTCGCGCTGTCGAAGGCCGACCGCGCCTGGGTGGACTCGTACCAGCTCTACAAGGGGAAGCCGGACTTCCACGACGCCGCCTGGACGTACGCGGCCGAGACCTTCGCGGACTGGGTGAAGAAGGGCTACATCAGCAAGAAGACCACCAGCGCGAAGGCCGAGGACGCGGGGCTGTCGTTCATGCAGGGCAAGAGCCCGATCCTGTTCTCCGGCAGCTGGTGGTTCGGCCGGTTCGCCGCGGAGAACAAGTTCGACTGGGGCACGTTCCTGTGGCCGGACTCGAATCTGACCCTCGGCTCGGGCGGCAACCTGTGGGTGGTCCCCAAGGGCGCGAAGAACAAGCAACTGGCGTACGACTTCATCGACATCACCATGTCGAAGAAGATCCAGAACCTGCTCGGCAACAAGGGCGGCGTCCCGGTGGCCGCCGATCCCGCCGCCATCACGGACCCGCGCTCCAAGGGCCTCATCGCCAACTTCAACACCCTCTCCGAGCGCGACGGCCTGGCGTTCTACCCGGACTGGCCGGCGCCCGGTTTCTACGACGTCCTCGTCTCCGAGACGCAGAAGCTGATCACGGGGAGCGCGAAGCCGGACGCCTACCTGGACGCGGTGAAGGCGGCGTACGACAAGGGCGTACAGGCCCCATGACGTTCACCGTCGACGAGCGGGGCGGGCACGAGGGCGCGGTCGTCGAAGCGCGTCACCACGCGAAGAGCAGGAAGAACAGCCCTCGGCCCCGCGACTCCTACGCCCTCTTCCTGCTTCCCGGCGCCCTCGCCTTCCTCGTGATCGTCGTCGTGCCGTTCCTGATGAACACGGGCGTGAGCTTCACCGAGTGGCAGGGCGTCGGCAGCCCGAAGTGGACGGGGCTCGCCAACTACCGTGAGCTGATGGACGACGCCGAGTTCTGGGCGTCGTTCCGGCACAGCCTGTTCATGGTCGTCGCGATGGCGGTCGTCCCGACCGTCCTCGGGCTCGTCCTGGCCGCCGCCCTGTTCGACTTCGTCGGCAAGCACTTCGGCAGCAGGACGGCCGCCGTGCTGCGGGCCTGTTTCTATCTGCCGCAGGTGCTGCCCATCGCGGTGGCGGGCATCGTGTGGAGCTGGATCCTCGCGCCCGAGAACGGCTCGCTGAACGAACTCCTGAAGGCGGTCGGGCTCGGGAGTCTCCAGCAGGACTGGCTCGGCGACCCCGACCTCGCGCTGTACAGCGTCATGGGCGTGATGGTCTGGGTGCAGCTCGGCTTCCCGCTCGTGATCTTCATGGCGGGCCTGCAGCGTGTCGACCCGCAGCTGTACGAGGCCGCCGAACTGGACGGCGCCGGCTGGTGGCGCCGGTTCTGGCACGTCACGTTGCCGCAGATCAGGCCGGAGATCTATGTCGTGCTGCTCTGGTGCACGATCGCCGCGCTCAAGGTGTTCGGCGCGGTGTACGTGCTCACCAAGGGCGGACCCGGCGGGGCCACCGACGTGCCCTCGTACTTCTCGTTCACCACGTTCTTCGAGAAGACGCAGGTCGGGTACGGCGCCGCGATCTCGACCGTCCTGACCGTGATCGTCCTGCTGCTCGCCGTGGTCGGCCTGAAGCTCCAGACCCGTGCCGAGGACGCCGAACAGGGAGTCGTGCGATGAGCAGCACCGAACGAGGAGTAGGTGCCTCATGACCGCCCTCCGCCGCTACCCCGTCCTCCTCGCCCTGATCATCGGGGCCCTGTTCATGGTCCTGCCGTTCCTGATCGTCACCCTCAACGCGGTGAAGTCGCCCGCCGAGTACTCGGCTAACGGCCCGCTGAGCCTGCCCGAGGGCGTCTACCTCGACGGGCTGAAGGACTTCTGGGAACGCGTCGACTTCGGACAGAAGCTCGTCAACTCGGTGATCATCAGCGGGTCCGTCGCCCTCGGTGCCGTCGTTCTCTCCGTCCTCAACGCGTACGCGATCGGCATCGGGCGGATCAGAGGGCGCACCTGGGTCCTCGCCTTCTTCGTGCTGGCGAACATGCTGCCGCAGGAGGCCCTGGTCTACCCGGTCTACTACCTGAGCAAGGAAGCCGGCCTGTACGACACCAGGCTGAGCGTGATCATCGTCTTCACCGTGATCCAGGCCGCGTTCGGCACGTATCTGCTCGCCTCGGTCCTCGGTCAGTTCCCGCGCGAGATCATCGAGGCCGCCCGGATCGACGGCGCGAACAAGTGGCAGGTGCTCTGGCAGATCGTAGTGCCCGTCAGCCGGCCCACCATCGGCGTGCTCCTGGTCTTCTTCTTCATCTGGACCTGGAACGAGTTCCTGCTCCCTCTCGTGATGCTGATCTCCAACGACAACCAGACCGTGTCGGTGGCGCTCGGCGTCCTCCAGGGCCAGCGCCTGATGGACGCCACGATGACGAACGCCGCCGCCCTTCTGGGCGTCCTGCCCGCCATCGTCTTCTTCCTCGTCTTCCAGCGGACGCTCACCCGCGGCATCGCCGTGGGTGCCGTCAAGTAAGGGGTGTGCGCGTGAAGTTCACCGACGGCTACTGGCTGCTGCGCGAGGGCGTGACGGCCGCCCACCCGGTCGAGGTCCTCGATGTGAGCGCCGGGTCCGGGGCCCTGGAGATCCACGCGCCGACCCAGCCCATCCGTCACCGCGGCGATCTGCTGAAGGGACCGGTCGTGACCATCGGCGCGCACGCCCCGATGCCCGACGTCATCGGCGTCACGTTCACCCACTTCGAGGGCGAGGAGCCCCGGGGGCCGCGGTTCGAACTGAACCGGCTCGGCAAGGAGGAGTTCCAGGCGCACGCCGAGTACGACGACGACTCCGCGACCCTCACCGCGGGCGCCCTGTCGGTACGCGTGAGCCGCACCGGCCCCTGGCACGTGGACTTCCTCGCCGACGGCCGCACCCTCACCAGCAGCGGCCCCAAGGGCATGGGCATCATGCGCGACACCGGCAGCGGCGGCCACTACCTGCGGGAGCAGCTGAACCTCGGCGTCGGCACGCACGTCTTCGGGCTCGGCGAGCGGTTCGGGCCGCTGGTCAAGAACGGCCAGGTCGTCGACATGTGGAACGCCGACGGGGGCACGGCCACCGAACAGGCGTACAAGAACGTGCCGTTCTATCTGACGGACGCGGGGTACGGCGTCTTCGTCGACCATCCGGGCCGGGTGTCGTTCGAGGTCGGCTCGGAGGCGGTGTCACGGGTCCAGTTCAGCGCCGAGACCCAGCAGCTGACGTACTACGTGATCTACGGGCCCACCCCGAAGGACATCATCCGCAAGTACACGGCCCTCACCGGCCGCCCGGCCCTGCCGCCCGCCTGGTCGTTCGGGCTGTGGCTGTCGACGTCCTTCACCACCTCGTACGACGAGGCCACCGTCAGCTCCTTCATCGACGGCATGAGGGAGCGTGAACTCCCGCTCTCCGTCTTCCACTTCGACTGCTTCTGGATGCGCGAGTTCAACTGGTGCGACTTCGAGTGGGATCCCCGGGTCTTCCCGGACCCGCAGGGCATGCTGGCCCGCCTCAAGGAGCGCGGGCTGCACATCAGCGTGTGGATCAACCCGTACATCGCGCAGCGCTCCCCGCTCTTCGCCGAGGGCAAGGCGCTCGGGCATCTGCTGCGGCGGCCGGACGGCAGTGTCTGGCAGTGGGACCTGTGGCAGCCGGGCATGGCGCTCGTCGACTTCACCAGCCCGGCCGCCCGCGAGTGGTACGCGGCGAAGCTGGAGGCGCTGCTCGCGCAGGGCGTCGACTGCTTCAAGACCGACTTCGGGGAGCGGGTCCCGCTCGACGTGGCGTACGCGGACGGCGGCGACCCCGAGCGGATGCACAACTACTACACGTACCTCTACAACCGGACCGTCTTCGACGTGCTGCGCAAGCACCGCGGGGAGGGCGAGGCGGTCGTCTTCGCCCGCTCGGCGACCGCGGGCAGCCAGAAGTTCCCGGTGCACTGGGGCGGCGACTGCGAGGCCACGTACGCGTCGATGGCGGAGTCGCTGCGCGGCGGACTCTCCCTCGGCCTCTCCGGGTTCGGCTACTGGAGCCACGACATCGGCGGCTTCGAGGGCACCCCGACCCCCGCCCTCTTCAAGCGCTGGCTCGCCTTCGGGCTCCTCTCCTCGCACAGCCGCCTGCACGGCAGCTCCTCGTACCGCGTGCCGTGGCTCTTCGACGAGGAGTCCGTGGACGTCCTGCGCCTGTTCACCCGCCTGAAGCTGCGCCTCATGCCGTACCTGTACGAGGCCGCCCGCACCGCGCACGCGCAGGGGGTGCCGATGATGCGCGCGATGGTGCTCGAATTCCCGGACGATCCCGGGTGCGCGCATCTGGAACGGCAGTACATGCTCGGCTCCGACCTGCTGGTCGCGCCGGTGTTCTCCGACGACGGTGACGTGTCGTACTACGTGCCCGAGGGCACCTGGACGCACTTCCTGACCGGGCGGACGGTGACCGGGCCGCGCTGGGTGCGCGAGACGCACGGCTTCTCCAGTGTGCCGCTCCTCGTCCGGCCGGGCGCGGTGATCCCGGTGGGTTCCGTCGAGGACCGCCCCGACTATCCGTACGCGGACGGGGTCACCCTCCACGCGTACGCTCCGGCGCGCGGCGCGCAGGTCACGGCGGTCGTGGACGGGGTGACCTTCACCGTCGTACGGGAGGGCGACACCCTGCGGGCCTCGTCGAGCGACCCGAAGGCGCCCTGGGCGCTGGCGGTGGGCGACCGGACCGCGCGGGCGGCGGCCGGGACCGGGTTCCTGTCCCTGGAACTTGAACCGGCCTCCGGGAGCGCGCCGGACCTGGAGCGGGGCTGAGCATGGTGAAGATCACCGATGTGGCCCGGCACGCGGGGGTCTCCCCCAGCACGGTCTCGTACGCGCTGAGCGGCAAGCGGCCGATCTCCGAGGAGACCCGGCAGCGCGTCGAGGACAGCATCCGCGAGCTGGGCTACCGGCCGCACGCGGGCGCCCGCGCCCTCGCGAGCAGCAGATCGAACGTGCTGGCGCTCGTGGTCCCGCTGCGGGCCGGCATCCACGTGCCGGTGGTGATGCAGTTCGCGGTGTCCGTGGTGACGGCCGCCCGCCGCCACGACCACGACGTGCTGCTGCTCACGCAGGAGGAGGGCGAGGAGGGGCTGCGGCGGGTCGCGGACAGCGCCCTCGTGGACGCGCTGATCGTGATGGACGTCCAGCTCCACGACGCGCGCCTGCCGTTGCTGCGCGGCCTGGACCGGCCGTCGGTCCTCATCGGCTTCCCGGCCGAGCCCGCCGGGCTGACCTGCATCGACCTGGACTTCAAGGCGGCGGGCGAACTGTGCGTCGAGCATCTGGCGGGGCTCGGCCACCGGGTGATCGGCCTGGTGGGCTCACCGCCCGAGGTGTACGTGCGCGAGACCGGGTTCGCCCAGCGGGTGGTCCAGGGCTTCACCGCCGCGGCCGACCGCAACGGCCTCTCCTCCTCGGTCCACCCGTGCGAGGCCGACCCCGCGGCGGCCCGGCAGGTCGCCGAACAGCTCCTGCGCGAACGCCCCGCGCTGACGGGTGTCGTGGTCCACAACGAGCCGGTCCTGGAACCGCTGATCGACGCGTTCGAAGCCCTCGGACTACGGGTCCCCGGCGATCTGTCGGTCACCGCGATCTGCCCGGACGAACTGGCCGGCCGCGTCCGCGTGCCCGTCACCTCCATCGCCATACCGGCCGCCGAGGTGGGCGCCGGATCGGTGGAGCTGCTGATGAAGAAGCTGGGCGGTGCGCCGGTACCGCAGGCCACGCTGCTGCCGCCCCGGCTGACGGTGCGGGCGAGCACGCAGCCGCGCCCTTGATCCGTGCCCGACGTCCATTCGTGCAAGGCCCTAGTCGAAGGAGCCGTGACATGAAAGGCAAGAGAAGCAGGAGAAGACCGAGAACCGCGCTCGTCCTGGCGCTCACGCTGATCGGCGGCCTCGGCGCCGCCGTACCGGCCGCCACCGTGTCGGCCGCGGCCGACGCCCCCGCGTACCCCTTCCGCGACCCCCGCCTCCCCGTCGACCGCCGTGTCGACGACCTTCTCTCCCGGCTCACCCTCGACGAGAAGGTCTCCCTGCTCCACCAGTGGCAGCCCGCGATCCCCCGCCTGGGCATCCAGGCGTTCAAGACCGGTACCGAGGCACTGCACGGGGTCGCCTGGCTCGGCGAGGCCACCGTCTTCCCGCAGGCCGTGGGGCTCGCCTCGACCTGGGACCCCGCACTGATCCGCCGGGTCGGCTCGGCTGTCGGCGACGAGACCCGCGGCTTCCAGCAGGAACGCCCCACCGGCTGGGGCCTCAACCTGTGGGCGCCCGTGGTCAATCCGCTCCGCGACCCGCGCTGGGGCCGCAACGAGGAGGGCTACTCGGAGGACCCCTACCTCACCGGCTCGATGGCGACCGCGTACGGCACCGGTCTGACCGGCGGTGATCCCGAGCACCTGAAGACGGCCCCCACGCTGAAGCACTTCCTCGGCAACAACAACGAGGCCGACCGCACGACCACCTCCTCCGACCTGCGCCCACGGGTGCTGAAGGAGTACGAGGAGCAGGCGTTCCGGCCGGCGATCGAGGCGGACGCGGCGACGGGCGTGATGTCCTCGTACAACCTCGTCAACGGCCGTCCCGCCACGGTGAATCCGGCGCTCGACGACGACGTGCGCACCTGGACCTCGCAGGACCTGCTGAACGTGACCGACGCCTACGCGCCCAACAACCTGACCGGCACCGGCAGTCAGAAGTACTACGGCACCCTCGCCGAGGGGAACGCGGCGGCGCTGAAGGCCGGAATCGACAGCTTCACGACGGACGACACGAACTCCGTACCGACGACCACGGCCGTCGAGTCGGCGCTGTCCGACGGCCTGCTGAAGGAGTCGGACGTCGACACGGCGGCCGGGCACGTCCTCGACATCCGGGTGCGGCTCGGCGAGTTCGACCCGGGCGGCGGCAGGTACGGGGCCATCGACAAGTCGGTCGTGAACAGCCCGGCGCACCAGAGGCTCGCGCGGCAGGCGGCGGCCGACGCGGCGGTCCTGCTGAAGAACTCGGGCGGCGCCCTGCCGCTGAAGGCCTCCGCGAAGGACGTGGCCGTCGTCGGCCCGCTCGCCGACACCCTCTACACCGACTGGTACTCGGGCACGCTCCCGTACGCGGTCACCCCGAAGGCGGGCATCGCCGCGCGGCTCGGCTCCCCCGTGGCCGGCAGCGAGGGCGTCGACCGGATCTCGCTGCGGAACACGGCGAGCGGCGCGTACGTCACGGCGGGCACGGACGCCGACGGTGAGGCGCTCAAGGAGAGCGCGGGCGGCGGGACGGCCGCGCAGTTCGACGTGTTCGACTGGGGCGCCGGGATCGTGACCCTGCGCTCGGCCGCGAACGGCAAGTACGTCGGCTACAACTGGTCGGACTTCGTCAACGACCAGGTCCAGCCGAACGGTTGGTTCGTCCAGCAGCAGTTCGCGCCGGAGGAGCAGGCCGACGGTACGTACCTGCTGCGGTACGCGGGCTACGAGACCCGCGAACCCTGGTGGTCGAACCCGGTCTACCTCGGCCCCACCGGCTCCGACGGCACCCTCGGCCTGGTCACGAAGTCCGAGGCCGCGCACTACGCCAAGGACGTCGTCCGCAGCGGCACCGAGGAGGCCGTGGCAGCGGTGAAGGGCAAGAGCGCGGCGGTCGTCGTGGTCGGGTCCATGCCCGCGATCAACGGGCGCGAGAACGACGACCGCGAGGACATGGGCCTCGCCCCGTCCCAGGAAGCCCTGGTCGAGGCGGTACGCGAGGCCAACCCGCACACCGTCGTGGTCGTCGAGAACAGCTACCCGACCACCCTCGGCGCCCTCCAGGAGAAGGTCCCGGCGCTCCTGTGGACCACCCACGCGGGCCAGGAGACCGGCAACGCTCTCGCCGACGTCCTCTTCGGCGACGTGAACCCGGCCGGCCGGCTCACCCAGACCTGGTACCGCTCGGAGGCGGACCTGCCGTCCGTCCTGGAGTACGACACCATCAAATACGACCGCACGTACCAGTACTTCAAGGGCGATCCGCTCTACGCGTTCGGCTACGGGCTCTCGTACTCCTCCTTCCGTTACGGGCAGTTGAGGCGTGTCGACGGCGGTTACGAGGTCGCGGTGACGAACACCGGCAGCCGCGCCGGCGACGAGGTCGTACAGCTCTACACCCACCAGCGCACCTCGCGCGACAAACAGCCCCTGAAGCAGCTGAAGGCCTTCGAACGGGTCTCGCTGAAGCCCGGCGAGACGAGGACGGTACGGCTGAAGCTGCGGGAGAAGGACCTCGCGCACTGGGACGTCACCCGGTCGAAGTGGGTGGTGGAGAGCGGCACGTACGACGTCGTCGTGGGCGCGTCCTCCGAGGACATCCGCTCCCGTACGTCCCTGAAGGTGACGGGCGAGACGATTCCGGCCCGGGACCTCTCCCGGACCACCCGGGCGGAGAACTTCGACGACTACGAGGGGGTGCGGCTGGTGGACGAGTCCAAGGCGCGGGGCACCGCCGTGGAGGCCTCGCGCGACGGCGCCTGGCTGAAGTTCGCCGACTCCCGGCCGGGCGTGGGTCCGGCTCCGGGTGCCGGGGAGTTCAGGGCGCGCGTGGCCGGGGCGGCCGGGAAGGTGGAGGTGCGGCTCGGCTCGCCCGCCGGGACGCTCCTCGGCACGGCGACCGTGTCCGGCACGGGGTCCGTGTACACGTACGCCGAGGTGAGTGCCCCGCTGTCGGCCGCCGTCGCTTCGAAGGGCCGCCAGGACGTGTATCTGGTGCTGGGGGACGGCATGCGACTGTCGACGTTCACGCTCCGCTGAGCTGTGGTGATGCGGTGGGGGTGGCGGCGAAAGGCCGCCGCCCCCACCGCGGCTCACTCCCTCAGCACTTCACCGGCTTGCGCCACGAGCACTCCAGGTCCGTGTTCCGCTCGGCCGACCGCGCGCTCGGGTTCGTCGGCTTCACCGTCACGGTCGTGTCCGCCGTGGACCGGGCGAGCGTCACCACGATCGCGTCCTCCAGCGGCTTCACGGACGCGGCCAGGTAGTTGTTGAGCACGATGCTGTAGACGAGTTCGCGCCCGTCCGCGTCCTTCACGTACCCGGAGAGGGCGGACGCGCCGGTCAACGAGCCGGTCTTGCCGACCGCGTTGAGGGCCGCGGGGGTTCCGCACATCCTGGTGCGCAGGGTGCCGCCCACGAAACGTTCGGGGGCGCAGGCGACCGGCAGCGACGTGCGCCAGTCGGCGTACCAGGGCTCGGCCCGTACCGCGAGCAGCAGCTTGGCGAACTGCCCCGCGGTGAGGTTGTTCATCCGGGAGAGCCCGGAGCCGTCGACCTGCCGCAGCTTGCCCGTGTCGACGCCGACGCCCTTGAGATAGCCGCTCACGGCGGCGAGCCCCGCGCTCCAGCTGCCCTCGCCGGAGACCTTCAGGCCCATGGTCTTGGTGAGGATCTCGGCGTGCATGTTGTTCGACAGCTTCATGAACGGGATCAGCAGGTCCTTCAGCGGCATGGAGGCGTGCGAGGCGAGGCGCCGGGCCGTCGCGGGGGTGGCGCGGCCGAGCCGGGTCGCCCCGGTGACCTTCACCCCGTGCGCGGCGAGGGCGTCCCGGAACACGGCTGCCGCGTATCCGGTGGGTTCCCACACGCTGACCCACTCCTGGGCGCCGGAGCCGCCGACCGGTGTCGTACCGCTGACGACGATCGTGTTGGTGCCGTGCTCGCGCTCCACGGTGAGGTCGTTCGCCCCGCCCGCGGCGACGGTCGTGGCCCGTACGTCGAAGTCCACGTACGTCGTCTTCGGGGTGACGGTGACCTTGGGCTTGTCCCCGGCGGCGGCGCCCGGTGCGACCGTCACGATCACCGAGCCGGTGTCGTAGTCGGTGTCCGGGGCGACGCTCAGCGCGCTGATCTGCGCCGAGTAGTACGAGGACTCGTCGTCGGCGGCCCAGGCGCGGCCGAGGCGGTTGCCGTCGAAGCGGGTGTCGTCGGCGAGGAGCCGTCCGTCGACGCGGGTGACGCCCGCCGCGGCGACCTGGGCGGCCAGGGTGTCGTAGTCGGCGGCCAGGGCCGTCGGGTCGCCGGTGCCGCGCAGATACAGGTCGCCGGTCAGCGTGGAGCCGTGCCGGCGGCCGGTCGCGAGGACGTCCGTGGTGAACGTGTGGTCGGGGCCGAGGATCTCCATCGCCGCGGCCGAGGTGGGCAGCTTGGTGTTGGAGGCGGGCATCAGGCGCGAGGTGGGCGACCGCTGGTACAGCAGGTCCCCGCTCGCCGCCTCGGCGACCACGACACTCGCCGCCCCGCCCTCCATCCGGCTGTCCCCGAGGATGGTGTCGATGGCCTCCGGGAGCCCGCTGGTGCCCGGGTCTGCTCCGGCGGGTGCGCTCCAGCCGAGCCCGGCCACCAGGACGCCGAGCACCACGGCCCAGGTCCGGGCCCGGCCACGGGGCTGGTGAGATCTCTTGTTCTCTCCGGTCTCTCCGGTTTCCGCGAGTCGTCTCATGCGACAGCAGCATCCACGACGAAGGCCCCGCTGCCTATGGCAGCGGGGCCTTCGCTTCTGGATCTGAACATGGGAAAGTGGAGATGGCGGGAATCGAACCCGCGTCCAACGGTGCAGAATCAGGGCTTCTCCGAGCGCAGTTCGCTTAGATTTTCTCAGCCCCGGAGATCACGCGAACAAGTCTCCGACGGGCTCAGTCACTGTTTGATTTCCCGTCTCACCCCGTGACCGGGTCAGACGGTTTAGTCCCCTTGATTATGCCAGGATCCGGGTCGGGAACACCCCCGGGCTGACACCCATTTAGGGTCCTTCAGTCACTGGTTATTAAGCAGCGAGGGCGAAGGACTGGGAATCGCTCTTGGAATTGGCGATTATTGGTTGCGACATATGGTTAACGAGATCATTGCCGCTTCCTCGGCTCGCTTCCCCTGCTTCGACAGCCGCTGTCGAAACCGATCATCCCCATGTTGTTTTTTCAAAACCCTCCGGAGAGGGCCCTCCGAGGAGGGTGTGTGCACCCGCTGTGAGGTGCGTTGCCATCGTACGTGACCAACGCACGTCGATGCCACTGTATTCCCGGCGGCCCCCTCGCGGCGGGTGTGCCGGGCCTGCCGTCCTACTCGCCGCGCTCCCTGCGCTTCACCGCCGCGATCACCCGGTCCGACTCACGCCGGTCCTGCTTCTCGCGCAGCGTCTGGCGCTTGTCGTATTCCTTCTTGCCCCGGGCGAGCGCGATCTCGGCCTTCGCGCGGCCGTCCTTGAAGTACAGGACGAGGGGCACGATGGTGTGGCCCGTCTCCTCCGACTTCGAGGCCAGCTTGTCGATCTCCTCGCGGTGCAGGAGCAGCTTGCGCTTGCGGCGCGCGGAGTGGTTGGTCCAGCTGCCCTGGCTGTACTCGGGGATGTGGGCGTTGTGCAGCCACGCCTCGTTCCCGTCGATCTGCACGAAGCCGTCGGCGAGCGAGGCGCGCCCCTGGCGCAGCGACTTCACCTCGGTGCCGGTGAGCACGAGTCCGGCCTCGTAGACATCGATGATCGCGTAGTCGTGCCGGGCCTTCTTGTTCTGCGCGACGATCTTGCGCTTGCCGTCCTTGACGGCGGCCTTGGCGCCACCTCCCTGCTTCGGCTGGGATTCCTTCGGTACGTACATGCCCTTGCTCATAGTGCTGGCCATTTTCGCACTAGAGGGGGGCCGGAGGGAAAGCCGATTACGCGAAGTACGGGCCGGCCGCCGCGGGGGCCGTGCACGGGCCGGTCACTCGGCGTCCCCGAGCCCGCTCAGGACGGTCTCGGCGCGCTCCAGCGCGCCCGCGTCGGCCTCCAGGTCGGGGGTGATGCCCCGGGCGTCCACCGTGCGCCCGGAGGGGGTGCGGTAATGGCCGACCGTCAGCTCGGCGACCGAGCCGTCCGGCAGCCGGCTCGGCATCTGGACCGAGCCCTTCCCGAAGGTCCTGGAGCCCACGACGACCGCGCGGCCACGGTCCTGCAGACCGCCGGTGAGGAGCTCGGCCGCGCTCATCGTGCCACCGTCGACGAGCGCGACCAGCGGTCTGGTGGTGTCGCCTCCGGGATCGGCGTGCAGGGCCTTCTGATCGCCGTTCACGTCGTACGTGGCCACCAGGCCGCCGTCGAGGAAGGCGGAGGCGGCGGTGACGGCCTCGGTGACCAGGCCGCCGGAGTTGCCCCGCAGATCGAGGACGATCCCCTCGTCCACGGGCGCGCCGGCCACCGCGGTCCGTACGAGGTCTCCGGAGCCCTTGGTGAAGGCGGCGACCTTGATCACGGTGACGCCGCCGGGGAGTTCGCGCACGCTCACGGAGTCGGTGGACAGCCGCGCCCGGTGCAGGGTCTCGCTCCACGCGCGCGTGCCGCGCTGCAGTCCGAGGTCGACGGCGGTGCCCGCGTCGGCGTCGGTGGCGTCACCCCTCAGTAAGGCGACGACCTCGGTGACGGGCCTGCCGTCGACGCGGTGGCCGTCGATGCTGCGCAGCCGGTCGCCCTTGCGGATGCCCGCGGTCGCGGCCGGCGAGCCCGACCGGACCCGGGTCACCTCGATGCGTCCGCCGCGCTCGCGCCGGGCCCAGAGGCCGACGCCGGTGTACTGGCCGCCGAGGGCTTCCTCGAACTCCTCGTACTCGCCCTGGGAGTAGACGGCGCCCCAGCGGTCGCCGCTGCGGCTGACGGCCCGCTCGGCGGCCTCCACGGGCGACTTGCCGTCGGCCATCGCCTCGGCGGCGGCGTCGGCGACGTCGTCCTGGTGTCCGGACTGTGCGGTACGGGCCGCGGGGGAGACGGATTTCCGGCCGGGGGTGTCGAACGCGCCGGTCGCGGCGCCCGCGGCGAGGACGCTCGCGAAGACCAACGTCAGGGCCGCCCCGCGGCGGATGCGGCGGGGCTGACAGAACAGGTCACGGCCTGACATGCGGGTGAGTCTAGGACAACGAGAAGGGCCGTACCGGCGGTTGCCGGTACGGCCCTCTTGGCATGTGTCACACCTTCAAGTACTTGCGCAACGCGAAGAACGCGGCCAGCGCGGGCATCAGAAGGCTCGTGGCGAGGATCAGCGGCAGCTTCGTGAGAACGGCGTCCCAGCCGATGAAGTTGATCAGGTTCAGCTTCTCGGACAGGGCGAGACCGTGGTCGATGATGAAGTACCGCGCGATCACCAGGAAGGCGCAGGCGACACCACCGCCGATCAGTCCGGCGACGGCGGCCTCCATGATGAACGGGGCCTGGATGTAGAAGCCGGAGGCGCCCACCAGGCGCATGATCCCGGTCTCACGCCGACGGCTGAACGCGGAGACGCGCACGGTGTTGACGATCAGCATCAGCGCGACGACGAGCATCATCGCCATCACCGCCCTGGCCGCCCAGTTCATGCCGTTGAGCAGCCCGAAGAGGTTGTCGAGGATGCCCTTCTGGTCCTGCACGGACTGCACGCCGTCACGGCCGTCGAAGGCGGTCGCGATGACCTGGTACTTCTCCGGGTCCGTCAGCTTGACGCGGAAGGACTCCTGCATCTGGTCCGGGGTCAGCGAGGCCGCCAGCGGGGAGTCGCCGAACTGCTCCTTGTAGTGCTTGTACGCCTCGTCGCTCGACTCGTGCGTGACGTTGTCGACGACGGCCATCTTGCCGAGGTCGGTCTCGATCTGCTTCTTCTGCTCGCTGGTGACCGCCCCCTTGGCGCAGTTGGGGTCGGACTCCGCGTCGGACTTGTTGCAGAGGAAGATCGAGACGTTGACCTTGTCGTACCAGTACCCCTTCATCGTGCTCACCTGGTCGCTCATCAGGAGCGAGCCGCCGAACAGGGCGAGGGACAGGGCGACGGAGACGACGACCGCGAAGGTCATCGTGAGATTGCGGCGGAGACCGACACCGATCTCCGACAGAACGAACTGGGCGCGCATGGCGTCTTCTCAGGCCTTTCCGTGGACGGACGCGTGGGACTCGCGGTCAGTGCTGATAGCCGTAGACGCCGCGCGCCTGGTCGCGGACGAGGCGACCCTTCTCCAGCTCGATGACGCGCTTGCGCATCTGGTCCACGATGTTCTGGTCGTGCGTCGCCATCACGACGGTGGTCCCGGTCCGGTTGATCCGGTCCAGCAGCTTCATGATGCCGACGGAGGTCTGCGGGTCCAGGTTTCCGGTGGGCTCGTCCGCGATCAGCAGCTTGGGCCGGTTCACGAACGCTCTCGCGATGGCCACGCGTTGCTGCTCACCGCCGGACAGCTCGCCGGGCATCCGGTCCTCCTTGCCGCCGAGGCCGACGAGGTCGAGCACCTGGGGCACGGACTTGCGGATCTCGCCCTTGGACTTGCCGATCACTTCCTGCGCGAAGGCGACGTTCTCGGCGACCGTCTTGTTGGGCAGGAGGCGGAAGTCCTGGAACACGGTCCCCAGCTGGCGGCGCATCTGCGGCACCTTCCAGTTGGAGATGCGCGCGAGGTCCTTGCCCAGCACGTGCACCTGACCGTGGCTGGCCCGCTCTTCGCGCAGGATCAGCCGCAGGAAGGTGGACTTTCCGGAGCCGGATGACCCCACCAGGAACACGAACTCACCGCGCTCCACCTCCAGAGAGACATCCCGGAGAGCGGGGTGGGTCTGCTTGGCGTAGACCTTGGAGACGTTGTCGAATCGGATCACGGATGCACCACAGGCCGTCGGGGGTTGGGGGCAGGTCCTGTCGTCACATTCCCGTCGTCCGCCCGGAGGGCGGGCCGGGCGGCGTCTGGTGCGTGCTCTCGCCGTGCCGGGCGCAGGTCCGCGTACTGGACGTACTTGGGCCTGCGCCCGGTGCGGCGAGAGTGCGTGCCAGGCGTCGCCCGGCAGACGGGAATGTGACGACAGGACCTAGATGAGCGTGACCTTACGCGACCCGGGTAGGGGCGCGCAGGCGCGGAGACGGGTTGCACAAGGGTTGTGCGCATTTGTACCGGGCACATAAGAGAAGAGGCTTCTTCGGGAAGGGCTCCGCCCCTCAGGGGCGCGGGGAACTGCGCGACGAGCCCCCACCGCCCCGCAGCCGCGATACGACCCGCAGCCCCCTCCCGAGGCGCCCACAGAGCCCCCTGCACAGGAACCCGCGCACCTTCCGGAGGAACCTGGCACAGTGGAGTGGGAACGTATCCGTCCCCGAGAGCGTTGTGTCCGTGGAACCGGTGCAAGGAGGGCGAGCGCATGACGTACGACCGGCTGGTGTGCGCGAACTGCGCCGCGCCTGTGAACGAGGGCCGCTGCCCCGTGTGCCGAGCGAACCGCGCACGCCTGCAGAACGAGGGCCCGCTGGGCGGTGGGCTCAACCCCATGACCCTGATCGCGCTGCTCGCCATCCTGATCGCGGCGGTGGCCCTGCTGGCCCACCAGACCGCGTAGGAGACACGCGTCACAAGGAAGGGCCCGGAGCCGATGGCTCCGGGCCCTTCCCGCGTCGTACGTCGTGCGTCAGGCAGCCGCGCCGCGGCCGCTCATGACGCGCGGCAGCATACGGAAGCCGATGCCACCGGCGATCATCGTCGCGGCGCCGATCAGCAGGTACGTGATGTTCTCGGCGGCGCCGGTCTCGGCCAGCTCGCCACCGGTGCCCTGCGCGGAGGTGTCCGAACCGGTGTCGGTCAGGCTCTCCTTGCCGGCACCCTGCTCGACGACGTTGGAGCTGCCGTCGGCGCTGTCGGCGCTGTCGGCGCTGTTGTCGTTGCCACCGCCGCCGTTGCCGCCGCCGGTGCCGTTCTCGTTCCCGTTCCCGTTGCCGGGAGTGGTCGGGTCATCGGTGGGGTCCTGGGTGGGCTCCTCCGTGGGCTCGGTGGGCTCCTCGGTGGGCTCCGTGGGCTCCTCGGTGGGCTCCTCGGTGGGCTCCGTCGGGATCTCCGTCGGCTCCTCGGTGGTGGGAGGCGGGGTGGTCGGGTCGTCGTCGTCAGCGGAAATACCGACGGCGACACCGCTCTGGTCGACGCTGGCGCCCACGTTCAGGCCCGCCACGTCGACACCGACGTCGAGCGCCGAGGCGGCACCGGCGGCGGTCAGAGAAGCACCGGCGGCGATCACCGCACCGGCGGCTATCCGCGCGATCCGGATCCGCGTCTTCTTGGTCATCTGGTTGCTACCCCCAGTAGCTCATCGTCAATGGTGCAGCGCCCGGGGCCGCGACCTCGGGGATGGCCCAGTGGGGCCCCCGGTTCACACGCGCCCCAGAAATACGCATGCCACGCGTCAGCTTTCCCATCTTTCAAGACATCGTCAAGGTCGTTGCGACCGCGATGTCCAGATCAAGGTCTTTTGACCGGCACAGCGTCATGTGAGTGTGATGTAAAACCCACACATCACTCACCAGAGCGCAGCAGAAAGGGCAACTGCCGTCCTACGGACCGCAGTTGCCCTGTCGACAAAACGATGTACGAAAAAGTCGCTTACTTCTCCTGCTGCTTGCGCCAGCGAATTCCGGCCTCCAGGAAACCGTCGATCTCACCGTTGAAAACGGCCTCGGGGTTTCCGACTTCGCATTCCGTGCGCAGGTCCTTGACCATCTGGTACGGGTGCAGGACGTACGAACGCATCTGGTTGCCCCAGGAGTTGCCGCCGTCGCCCTTGAGCGCGTTCATCTTGGCCTGCTCCTCCTGGCGGCGGCGCTCAAGGAGCTTGGCCTGGAGGACGTTCATCGCGGACGCCTTGTTCTGGATCTGCGAGCGCTCGTTCTGGCAGGAGACGACGATGCCGGTGGGGAGGTGGGTCAGCCGGACCGCGGAGTCGGTCGTGTTGACGCCCTGGCCGCCCGGCCCTGACGACCGGTACACGTCCACGCGCAGCTCGGACTCGTCGATCTCGATGTGGTCGGTCTGCTCGACCACGGGCAGGATCTCGACACCGGCGAAGGAGGTCTGGCGGCGGCCCTGGTTGTCGAACGGAGAGATCCGCACCAGCCGGTGCGTGCCCTGCTCGACGGAGAGCGTCCCGTACGCGTACGGGACGTGGACGGCGAAGGTGGTCGACTTGATGCCGGCCTCCTCCGCGTACGAGGTCTCGTAGAGCTCCGTCTTGTAGCCGTGGCGCTCGGCCCAGCGCAGGTACATGCGCTGGAGCTTCTCGGCGAAGTCGGAGGCGTCGACGCCACCGGCCTCGGCACGGATGGTGACGACGGCCTCACGGGCGTCGTACTCCCCGGACAGGAGCGTGCGGACCTCCATCTCGTCCAGCGCCTTCTTGACGGACGTGAGCTCGGTCTCGGCCTCGGCACGGGTGTCCGGGTCGTCCTCCTCCTCGGCCATCTCGAACAGCACGCCGAGATCGTCGATGCGTCCGCGGAGGGTCTCGGCCTTGCGCACCTCCGCCTGGAGGTGGCTCAGCTTGCTGGTGATCTTCTGCGCCTCATCGGGGTCGTCCCACAGGGACGGCGCCGCCGCCTGCTCCTCAAGCGCGGCGATGTCCGCCCTCAGCTTGTCGAGGTCCAGGACGGCCTCGATCGACTCCATGGTCGAGGAGAGGGACTTGAGCTCTTCGGAAACATCGACGACTGCCACGCCCCCCAGCGTAACGGCTCCGCCAAGTCGGGCAGCCCTGGCTCGGACCGGAGCGCCTCGTCCGCGGCCCGGTGGGGGCTGGTCGCGCAGTTCCCCGCGCCCCTGAGGGTGTCAGCCCGTCCGGCGTCTGAGGACGAGCGCGGAGCGCGATCAGGGGGGCGAGGGGGCGCAGCCCCCATGCAGTGACGGGAAGGGTAGGGGCGGCGGGGGCGAGGAAAAGACAGGTCCGGTCAGGGCGCCGCCGGGGACGACCTCTCCGTGTCGTGGGGAGGCTCCGCGTCGTCCCCCGACGTGGCCAGCCACGCACCGCCCCCTATCGCCGCGACGAGCGCCACCCCCGCCACCCCCAACGTGATCCGCCGCCGCCGAGCGGAAGCGCGATGCCGCGCGGACCCGGGCCGCGGCGCCCCCGCCGCCCGAGGCGCCCGCGCGGTACCCAGCGCGCCCCCCGCCAGCTCGTCCGGCCCCGGCACCCGCATGGACGTGTGCGTGTCCCGGTTGGAGTCCGGCTTGGCCCCCGGCACGAGCGGAACGGCCCCGCGCCGCACCCGCTCCCGCGGAACCTCCGGCTCGGCGGGCGCCGCGTCCTCGTAGGGGCCCTCGGCCTCCCCGTCGGGCTCGTCGACGTCCAGCGGCGGCATCCCGGCGAGCAGGGGCAGCTGCTCGCGCAGCCGCTCCCCCAGTTCGGACGCCCGCAGCCGTGACGCCGGCGCCTTCGCCAGACACTGCACGAGCAGCTGCCACAGTTCCTCGGGGATGCCGGGCAGCGGGACGACGGTCTCGGTGACGTGCCGGCGCAGGACGGCTCCCGGATGCCCGCCGCCGAAGGGGGTGAAGCCCGCGAGCAGCTCGTACAGGACGGTCGCCAGCGCGTAGATGTCGACGGCCGCCCGCGGGGGCAGGCCCTCGATGATCTCGGGCGCCAGATAGTCCGGTGTGCCGATGATCTTCGTCGCGCGGGTCCGCCGCGGTGAGTCGATGAGTTTGGCGACGCCGAAGTCCGTGAGCAGCGCGGGGTGCGAACCGCCGGGTCCGAGCGGACCCTGCATGTCGAGCAGCACGTTCTCGGGCTTCACGTCCCGGTGGACGACTCCGGCCGCGTGCGCGGCGGCGAGCCCGTCGGCGACGTCGGCGACGATCGCGACGGCCGACTCGGGCGCGAGGCGCCGCTCCCGGTCGAGCCTGGTCCGCAGGTCCGTACCGCGGACGAGGTCCATGACCAGGGCGAGGTCGGTGCCGTCGACGACCAGGTCCCGCACGGAGACGACGTGCGGATGGTCCAGGCCCAGCAGGGCCGTCCTCTCCTGCACGAACCGTCCCACCAGCTCCTGGTCGGACGCCAGGTCCTCGCGCAGCAGCTTGATGGCGACGGGCCCCTCGGGGCCCTCGCCCAGCCACACCGTGCCGGCGCTGCCCCGTCCCAGGATCTGGTGCGCGGTGTACCGGCTGCCGATCTTCCGTACCAAGGCTGCTCCTACGGGCGCGTGTTGGCGACAAAACTACGCGCCCGGAGCACCAACCTTCACTTCCGGGACGGAAATCACCCCACAGGTGTCGACAAATCCCCAGCACCGCGGCGCGGTTCCGGGGATTTGGAGGGAGCAAGCTCGCAGAACGCCGGCTTCGGGAACCTCAGTTGAGTCTTCCGACCCACTCGGAGACCTTGTCGTACCAGTCCCCCAGCTGCTCCCAGTAGCCCTTCGACGTCCCGACCCAGTCCTGGAGCGGGCTGAACTCCCAGATCGCCCACCCGGCCGCGAACAGGATGACGATCGTGAACAGGCACCCCTTGAGGCAGCCGAGTCCGGGGATCTTCATCGGGTTGGCGCTGCGCTGCCGGGGCTCGCGCTGCGGACGCGGCGCGGGCTGCTGGGGCTGCTGCGGCGGCGCGGAGTACCGCTGGGGCTGCGGGGCCTGCTGCTGGGGTGCGTACCCCTGCTGCTGTCCGCCCTGCTGGGGGTAGCCGTACCCCTGCTGGTTCTGCGGCGGCGGCTGGTTGCGCTGCCTGCGCTGTCCGCGCTGCTGCGGCTGCTGGGACGGCGGCTGCTGCGGCTGCTGCTGGGGCGGCCGGGCGACCTGCCGCTGCGGGCGGCGGCGCAGCGGGTCCTCGTTCGGGTCGAGGTACGACTGCGCCTGCGTCGGTTCGTTGCGGTCGCGGGCCGCGCGCAGCTGGTTCTGCCAGGGGTGCGGGTCCTCGGGGCCCGCCCCGGGCTGGTTCGGCGGCACCGGCGGCATCACGGCCGTCGGGTCGGCCGCGCCGCGGTGGGGCAGGACGGCGGTGGGGTCGGCCGCGCCCGCGCCGGTGTGCGGCAGGACGCTGGTCGCGCCGTTCGGGTCGTACGAGGCGGCGCCCTGCGGGAGCACCTGGGTGGGGTCGGCGGCGCCGAACTCGCCCGGTACGGCGGCGGGGGCCGGGTCCGGGGCGAGGAGCACGCCCACGGCCTCGGCGGCGGCGATCTGCGCGGAGTTCGCGTGCACCCCGATGCCCTGGGCGACCGTACGCAGGCCGCGGGCGAGGTTCTCGGCGCTGGGCCGCTCGTCGGGGTTCTTGCGCAGGCAGCGCTCTATGACGGTCCACAGCGGGTCGGGGACGGTGGAGGGCCTGCGGGGCTCGGCGCTGAGGTGCTGGTGGAGGACTTCGAGAGCGGAGCCGCCGCCGAACGGCGGACGGCCGGTGACCAGCTCGTACAGCATGATCCCGGCGCCGTAGATGTCGACGGCGGAGGTCTGCGGGCGACCCTCGGCCGACTCGGGCGCCACGTACGCGGGCGTGCCGACGAACTCGTGGGTGCGGGTCAGCCCCGGGGAGTCGGCGAGACGGGCGATGCCGAAGTCCGTCAGCAGCGGGTGCATCTGGCCGTTGAGCTGCTGGAGCAGCACGTTCGCCGGTTTGAGGTCGCGGTGCACGACGCCGTCGGCGTGGCTGGCGGCGAGCGCGTCGGCGACCTGGGCGGTGAGGAGGGCCGCGGCGACCGGCGAGAACGGGCCGTTGTCGCGCAGGTAGTGGTGCAGGTCGGGACCTTCGATCAGGTCCATGACCAGCGCCAGCAGATCGCCCTCGACCACGAGGTCCCGTACGCGCACGATGTTCGGATGCGTCAGCCGGAGGAGCACGGAGCGCTCCCGCAGGAACCGCATCACGATGTCGGGATCGCTGGCGAGCTCCTCCTTGAGGACCTTGATCGCCACGGTCTCGCCGGGCTGACCGGCCACGGCCGCCTCGGCGCCCGCCGCCTCGCGCTGGCTGGCCCGCCAGACGGTGCCCGTGGCGCCGCGTCCGAGCGGCTCCTCCAGGAGGTACTTGCTGCCTACCGGCCGCACGTCATGCGCTCCCTGCTGCTTGCTTGGCTGGTCCGTCCACCGTGCTACGGGTGGTTCCGACCCACTGTAATGCCGCCGAACACGGCTCCGGGGTGTCGTCGCGCTGCGGTTTTCTCAGTCCCGCCCACTCATGCATTACGTGGGGCTTTCCCGTATGTGTTCGATGAAAAGACGCTCGGTTCGGGTGCTTTGGTTGCCGGATCTTGACGTGACCGATCTCAACCGGGCATTGGTCAGGCACTTTTGCGGGCAGAGCCGACCAATCAAGATCACTTGCTTGCGGAGTGCGGGCGTGTTGTCAGTATCAAGTGCGAGGATGCTTTCCGTACTGGCCGACGTGCCCGTGCGCGGTGGGGGAATCTGCGGTGGGGACCGCGGCAGAGCCCCGTCGCGGGCGCCCGCGACAGAAGGGACCGCTGACGGCGATGCAGATCCGGCTGACCGTCGTAGACCCGCTGGGGACGCGCCCCGACGGACGCCCCGCGTCCTGCGACGTGCTGGTCACAGCACCCGCCGGGACCGCGCTCGCGGCGGTGGCCTCCGGCCTCGCCTCGGCGGTCGGGGGCGAGGGCCCCGGGGTGCTGTACGCGGAGGCGGAGCGGCTCGACGCACAGCGCTGCACGCTGGGTGAGCCTCCCCTGATGGACGGCGCCGTGCTGTCCCTGGGATCCCCCGCGCAGCCCGGCCCCGATGTCGATCCCGCGGCGGCACAGCTGCGCGTGGTCGCCGGGCCCGACGCCGGGGGCGTCCATCTGCTGCACGGCGGCCGGATCGAGATCGGCCGCTCCGCCGACGCGGACGTACCGCTGGACGACCCGGACGTCTCCCGGCTGCACTGCGCCGTGACGGTCGCGGCGGACGGTCATGTCTCGGTGGCGGACCTGGGCTCCACGAACGGCACGGTGCTGGACGGCAGGCGTGTGGGCGAGCGCCCGGTGCGCTTCGCGCCGGGCGCGCTGCTGCGGGTGGGCGAGTCGGCCCTGCTGCTGGCCCCGGCGGGCGAACGGGCCGACGTCCTGGAGACCGCGCCGGACGGCGAGGGACATGTACGTGTGGTGCCGGCGGGGGCCGGGGGGCCTGGCCGGGAACAGTCGGGACAGCCGGGTCAGGCAGGTCAGGAGGGTCGTTCGGGTCAGGCGTCGGGCGCTCACGGGGGCGCCGGATATTCGGCGGCTTCGGACCGCTCCGGAGCGGCACACGGACAGAGGCAGGCGCAAGGACAGGGACAGGGACAGGAGCAGGTACGGGGCGAGGGGACGGGCGCGGGGCGGGATCAGGGGCGAAATCCGGCCGTTTCCGGTGGGGCGGCGGAGGCCGGATCCGGACCTGCCTCCCGGACCGGATCGCGGTCCGCGTCCCGGTCCGACGCGGGCGCCGGAGGCGCGAGGGTGCCGCGTGCGCGTGGCGAGGACTCCGCCCCCGGCTCCAGGGGCGAGGGCTCGGGGGACGCCCGGAGCACCGGCGGTTCCCGCTCGGGCGTCGAGCGGCCGACCTCCGAGACCCATCACGGTTACGGCACGGCCGGGTGGGGCTCCGCCGGTGGCGGGGTCCCCGGCAGCCAGGAGCACCTGCCGGCGGGACCGCAGGTGGTGCCGGGCCAGGGCGGGGCACCCCGGATCGAGCACAGGGACGCCGGAGACCGCGGCGCGTACGGGGACCCCGGGGAGCAGTACGAGGACGACCCAGGCACCGACGTCCAGGGACCGGGCGAGGGCAAGCGGAAGGGCACTCCCCTCCGGGGGACACCCGTGCCGCGCAACGCGCGCAAGCGCGGCCTCTCGGCCTGGGCCCGCCGGCTGGCGGGGTCCCGGAGCGAGGACCAGTACGGCGACGAGGGGGAGTACGACCCGTACGACTCGTACGAGGCGCCCTTCGCCGAGCCCGTCGCCCTGGGCGTGCCCTCGCCCGAGCGGTGGCCCGATCCGGCCGCGCTGCTGCTGGCGGCGCTCGGACCGGGACCGCGGCTGTGGGAGCGCGAACCGGGACACCAGGAGACCCTCACGGTCCGGCTGGGCACGGCGGACCGGAGCACCCCCGACGGCTCCGGACTGCTGTCCGCGGTCCCGGTGACCGCCGGGCTCCGCGAGGTCGGGGCGCTGGGTCTGGCCGGACCGCGCGAGCGTCTGTCGGGGCTCTCACGCGCGGTGGTGGCGCAGCTCGCCGCACTGCACTCCCCCGACTCGCTGGAGATCACCCTCCTCAGCACGGACCGCTCGCGTTCCCTGGAGGAGCGCACCGCCGAGTGGTCGTGGCTCGGCTGGCTGCCCCACCTGCGCCCCACCCACGGCCAGGACTGCCGCCTCCTGCTCGCCTACGACCGCGAACAGGCGACGGCGCGCACGGAGGAGCTGGTCCGGCGCCTGGAGGACCACCTGACGGAGACGGGACGGGCCGCCGAGCGGGGTCACGGGCCCCGCCTCGGCGCGGGCTCTCCGGACGACAGCGGGGCCTTCGCGCCGCGCCCGAGGCACCCGGCCGACGCCGGGACGGCACCCGGCCAGGACGCCGCCGGCCTGCCCGCCCCCGGGAGCCGTCCCCTCGCCCGCGACCCCCACGTCACCCACCTCGGACTCCCCCGCAGCGGCACCCAGGGCGCTGAGGCGCGGGAAAGGGCCGGACAGCCCTCCTGGGCCCGGTCGGACGACCCGGCCCAGACCGGCTGGTCCGGTCCCCACACCGTCGTCGTGGTGGACGGGGACCCCGGGTCGGCCGGAGTGCGGGACGCCGTGTCGCGGCTCGCGGCCGAAGGCCCCCAGGTAGGCATCCATGTCATCTGTCTCGCCGAGACACCGGCCGCGTCGCCCTCCTCGCCCGTGATCGACACGTACGAGGCGGCCTGTGCGGTGTCGCCCGCGTTCCGCGACTGCGGGGCCGTCGCGCTGCTCAGCGGTGACGTGGCGACGGCCCTGCGGCTGCTGCGCGTCGCGCCCGCGACACAGCCCCACGGCCCATCGGGTTCTTCTGCTTCTTCTTCGGGTTCTTTGGGCGGGCCCGTCGGACATGGCACGGTCGCCGCGGTGGACGCCGTCTCCATGGCGTGGGCCGAGCGCTTCGCCCGGGCCCTGGCGCCGCTGCGCGCGGAGGGCGGGGCCGGTGAGCGGCACACCCGGGTGTCCGCGCCGCTGCCCCACACCGCGCGGCTGCTGGACGAGTTGGGCCTCGCGCGGGCGACCCCGGCGTCCCTGATGGCGCGTTGGGCGGACGCGGCCGACGACCCGGAGGCGTTCGGCGGCCGGGCCACGGCCGTGCTCGGCGCCGGGCCGCGCGGTCCCGTCGGGGCGGACCTCGTGGGCGAGGGCCCGCATCTGCTGATCGAGGGCCCGCCGGGCAGCGGGCGTACGGAGCTGCTGCGTTCCGTCGCCGCGTCGCTCGCCGCCGCGGAGCGGCCCGACCGGCTCGGGATCGTGCTGGTCGACGGACGGGACGGCACGGGTACCGGTGGTTCGGCGGCGCGCGGGGACGGGCTCCAGGTCTGTACGGATCTGCCGCACGTCACGACGCATCTGGGCGCCCACGATCCCGTACGCATGCGGGAGTTCGCGCAGTCGCTGTCCGCCGAGCTGAAACGGCGGGCGGAACTGCTCGGGCGTCTCGACTTCACCGAGTGGCACGCCGGCCGGGAGGGGCCGCGCCGGGTCGTCGCACAGCGGTCGGCGGGGTCCGCGTCCGGTTCGACCGGTGCTTCCGGCGCGTCCGGTGCCGGGGACATCGACACGATGTCCAGTTCGACGCTGCGGCTGCGGCCCGCCGCGGCTCGGCCCCGTCCGGACGCGGGGCCGCCGCTGCCCCGGCTCGTCGTGGTCGTCGACGACCTGGACGCGCTGCTGTCCCCCGCGCTGGGGTCCCCCGGGCGTCCGGCCGCCGGGTCCGTCGTACGGGCCCTGGAAGGGGTTGCCCGGGACGGTGAGCGGCTCGGGGTGCATCTGGTGGCGGCCACCGGGGGCGGGGCCCGTACGGACGAGACGGAGCTGGCTCGGCGGGCCGGGCTGCGGGTGCTGCTCGAAGCGCCGGGGGTGGGGGCGGAGGAGCCGTCTCCCGGGCGCGGCAGGCTCGGTGCGGCGGGGCCGGGCGGTCGGTCCGTGCCGTTCCAGGGCGGGCGGGTCACGGGGCGTATCCCCCGTACGGCGACGCTGCGGCCCACGGTCGTGCCGCTTGAGTGGGCGCGGATGGGGGATCCGCCCGCGCGGCGGCCCGTACGCGAACTCGGCAACGGTCCGACGGACTTGGCCCTGCTGGCCAGCGCCCTGGAACGAGCGTCCCGCTCGGTCTCGGCGGCAGAGGTCCCCTCGCTGCTGTAACCCCACTCGGGGGCTGCGCCCCCACCCCCCATCGCGCTGAACGCGCTCGTCCTCAATCGCCGGACAGGCTAAAACACCCAGGGGCGCGAGGAACTGCGCGACAAGCCCCCACCGGCGCGCACCCAACAACACACCACTCGGGCCAAGGGGCGCAGCCCCGCCCGTCAGGGGCGCGGGGAACTGCGCGGCACGCCCCCACCGGCGCGCGCCCGACAATGCACCCCCGCGGGTCCCAGGACGCACCCCCCGCGGGCCCCGGGGCGCAGCCCCGTGGTGGGTGCCGCTCACAGCCCAACGGCCCAACGGCCCACGTCACGACGCGGTCACGATCACACCCTTGACAGCGCAGGCGCCCTTGCCGACGCCAAGCGCACGGGCGTAGACCAAGAGCGCACGGGCAGGACCTCGGACGTTCGACGGAGAACGGGGCACACCATGCGCAGCAGCACTCTTCGGATCAGCAGGTCGCACAGGAGCAGCGGTGCCGCGAAGGCCGCGGCCGCCGTCGTCGCGGGGGCGATGGCACTCACGCTCACGGCGTGCGGCGGTGACGACGACAAGAAGGACGACGGCGGCGACAACGGGAGCGGAGCCGCCTCCAGCGTGCAACTCCCCAAGCTCGACGGGCAGAAGCTTGAGGTCGCGGCCGTGTGGACCGGGCCCGAGCAGGACAACTTCACCAAGGTCCTGGACGAGTTCGAGAAGCGGACGGGCGCGGAGGTCGCCTACGTACCGACCGGCAACAACACGTCGACGTTCCTCGGCACGAAGATCGAGGGCGGCAAGCCGCCGAACGTGGCGTTCCTCCCGCAGGTCGGTGTGCTCCACCAGTTCGCGGAGAAGGGCTGGGTCAAGCCGCTGGGCGCCGAGGCGAAGGCGGAGCTCGACAAGAACTTCTCGAAGGGCTGGCAGGACCTGGGGTCGTACGAGGGCGAGCAGTACGGCGTCTACGCGAAGGCCGCCAACAAGTCGCTGGTCTGGTACAACACGGCGGCGTTCGAGGCGGCCGGCATCACGGCGGAGCCGAAGACCTGGGACGAGTTCCTGAAGACCGCGCAGACCCTGTCGGACGCGGGTTCGCCCGCGGTGTCGATCGGCGGGCAGGACGGCTGGACCCTCACCGACTGGTTCGAGAACGTCTATCTCTCGCAGGCGGGCCCGGAGAAGTACGACCAGCTGGCCAAGCACGAGATCAAGTGGACGGATCCGTCCGTGAAGGAGGCGCTGACCACGCTGGCCCAACTGTGGGGCAAGAACGACCTGATCGCGGGCGGCAACGCCGGAGCGCTGCGCACCGAGTTCCCGAAGTCGGTGACGAACACCTTCTCCGGTGACACTCCGGCGGGGATGGTCTTCGAGGGTGACTTCGTCGCGGCGAACATCAACGCCGACACGAAGGCGGAAGTGGGCACGGACGCCAAGGTGTTCCCGTTCCCGGCGGTCGGGGACGCGTCGCCGGTGGTCAGCGGCGGTGACGTGGCGGTGGCGCTGAAGGACGACAAGGGTTCGCAGGCCCTGCTGACCTTCCTGGCCTCCACCGACGCGGCCGAGATCTGGGCGGCGCAGGGCGGCTTCATCTCCCCCAACAAGGAGATGAACGCGGACAAGTACAAGGACGACGTGGCGCGGGACATCGGCAAGGCCCTGCTGAAGGCCAAGGACTCCTTCCGCTTCGACATGTCCGACCAGGCCCCGGCCGCCTTCGGCGGTACGGAGGGCACGGGCGAGTGGAAGGCGCTGCAGGACTTCCTGAAGACCCCCTCGGACGTGGCGGGCGCCCAGCAGCAGCTGGAGACGGCCGCCGCCAAGGCGTACAAGGGCTGACGGCCTCCGATGTCGTCACAGCTCGCGACGGCGGGGGGCCCGGCGAACCCGGTGCCTCCCGTCGGCAAACGCAAGAGTGTGATCGGTACGCGGTGGTGGGTGGCGGGGCTGTTCCTGCTGCCAGCGATCGTGCTGCTCGGCGCGCTCGTGGTCTACCCGATCGGGTACTCGGTCTGGCGCAGTCTGTACGACGCCGACGGTTCGGGCTTCGTGGGTCTCGGGAACTACGGGGACCTGTTCAGCGACGACGCCACGTTCACCGCGGTCAAGAACACCGCGATCTGGGTCGCGGTCGCCCCCGCGCTGGTGACCGGGCTGGGTCTGATCTTCGCCGTGCTGACCGAACGGGTGCGCTGGTCCACGGCGTTCAAGCTCATCATCTTCATGCCGATGGCGATCTCCATGCTCGCCGCGGGCATCATCTTCCGGCTCGTGTACGAGGCGGACCCCGACCAGGGCGTGGCGAACGCCGTGCTGGTGGGCGTGCACGACACGTTCGCCGACTCGTCGGTGTATCCGAAGGCGCGGCCGTCCACCGAGAGCGACCTCAAGGCGTCCGGCGGGGGCGCGTTCACCTCCGCGGGCACGCTGGAGGCGGGCTCCCCGGCCCTGGTCCCGCTGGTCGGCATCGCCCCGGACAAGGTGCCGGGCGACCCCGGGGACGCGAAGGCCGCGAAGAGCTCCGGCGACGGCGTGTCCGGCACGGTCTGGCTGGACTTCAAGCTGGGCGGCGGCGGTACGAAGGGCGCCGTCGACGCGGGTGAGAAGGCGCTGCCGGGCATCAAGGTGGAGGCGGTGAAGGACGGCGAGGTGGTGGCCTCCGCGAAGGCCGGCGACGACGGTACGTTCACGCTGCCGGCGTCCGCCGCGGGCGCGCAACTGCGGCTGCCGTCCTCGAACTTCGCGGAGCCCTACAACGGCGTCGACTGGCTGGGCCCGAGCCTGGTCACCCCGGCCATCATCGGCTCGTACGCCTGGATGTGGGCGGGTTTCGCGATGGTGCTCATCGCGGCCGGTCTCGCGGGGGTGGACCGCAATCTGCTGGAGGCGGCCCGGGTCGACGGGGCCAACGAGTGGCAGGTGTTCCGCCGGATCACGGTCCCGCTGCTCGCGCCGGTCCTCGTCGTCGTCCTGATCACCCTGATGATCAACGTGATGAAGATCTTCGACCTGGTCTTCATCATCGCCCCGCAGCCCAGCAAGGACGAGGCCAACGTGCTGGCCCTGCAACTGGTCAACGCGTCCTTCGGCGGCGGCAACAACCAGGGGCTCGGCAGCGCGATCGGCATCGTCCTGCTGCTCCTGGTGATGCCGGTGATGATCGTCAACATCCGCCGACTGCGAAGGGAGCGCCGACGGTGACCGCACCCTCCGTACCTCTGAAGGGCCCCGGGGACTCCGGGGGTCCCGGGAGCCCCGGGGAACCGTCCGTGGCCGTGGACGCCTCCGGTCCGCCCGAGCGCTCGCTCGTCTCCCGGATCGCGAGCGCCGCGGGAGGCGGCGCGATGCGGGTCTTCCTGATCCTGGTCGCGCTGCTGTGGGTGACGCCGACGGTGGGGCTGCTCGCCTCGTCGTTCCGGGACCCGACCGACATCGCCGCCTCCGGCTGGTGGGAGGTCTTCAGCAAGCCGTCCCAGCTCACCACCGAGAGCTACTCGACGCTGCTCGGCAAGGAGGAGATCACCGACTCCCTGCTCAACACGGTGTACATCACGGTGCCGGCCACCGTCCTGGTCGTCGTGATCGGCGCCATGGCCGGATACGCCTTCGCCTGGATGGACTTCAAGGGCCGCGACTGGTGGTTCGTGGCCGTGGTGGCGCTGCTGGTGGTGCCCATCCAGATCGCCCTGATCCCGCTGGCGGATCTCTTCGGCGACCTGGGGATCTTCGGCAGCGTCATCGGCGTGGTCCTCTTCCACGTGGGCTTCGGACTGCCGTTCGCGATCTTCCTGCTGCGCAACTTCTTCGCGGAGATCCCCCGTGAACTCCTGGAGGCGGCGCGGCTGGACGGGGCGGGCGAGGCCCGGCTGTTCGCGACGGTGGTCCTGCCGCTGGGGGCGCCCGCGATCGCCTCGCTGGGCATCTTCCAGTTCCTGTGGGTGTGGAACGACATGCTGGTGGCGCTGATCTTCTCGGACTCCGGTTCCCGGCCGCTGACGGTCGCGCTGACGGAGCAGACCCGGCAGTTCTCCGGCAACATCGAGACGCTCGCGCCCGGCGCGTTCATCTCGATGGTGATCCCGCTGGCCGTGTTCTTCGCGTTCCAGCGGCAGTTCGTGTCCGGAGTGATGGCGGGGGCGGTGAAGTAGCCGCCACAGCAGGCAAGTTGAGGGGCGGGCCGGTTCCGGTCCGCCCCCTCGCGTCACCCGGGGGGTCCCCCACATGCCGCATTCGGCGTAACCCCGTAACCCCTTCGGCCGTTGCCGGGCAATACGGCCGCGCCGACCCATGGATGTCCCTTGCCCCGGTTCAGTGTCATTGTCCCCGCGTACCAGGTCCAGGCGTATCTGCACGAGTGCATGGCATCGGTCCTGGAACAGTCGTTCACCGACCTTGAGCTGATCGCTGTCGACGACTGCTCGCCGGATGCCTGCGGTGCGATCGCCGACGAGTTCGCGGCCCGTGATCCGCGGGTGCGGGCCGTGCACCTCAAGGAGAACGTGGGCCTCGGCCGGGCCCGCAACGCGGGGATGCGGGCCGCCACCGGCGACTACCTGATCTTCCTGGACGGCGACGACAGCCTCACCCCGCACGCCCTGCGGGACATCGCCGACCGCGTCAAGGAGACCGGCGACCCGGACGTCCTGGTCTACGACTACGCGCGCACCTTCTGGTCGGGCGAGACGGTCCGCAACGTCCGGGCGGGGCAGCTCCACGAGGAGGGTCCGGCGCCGTTCCGCCTCGACGACCGGCCGGGTCTGCTGGACGTCCTCATGGTCGTGTGGAACAAGGCGTACCGCCGGGAGTTCGTCGAGCGGGAGAAGTTCGCGTTCCCGCCCGGCTACTACGAGGACACGCCCTGGACGTACCCGGTCCTGATGGCCGCCGAGACCATCGCGACGCTCGACCGGGTCTGCGTCCACTACCGGCAGCGGCGGCAGGGCAACATCCTCGGCACGACCAGCGGCCGGCACTTCGACATCTTCGACCAGTACGACCGGGTCTTCGCGCATCTCGACGCGCACCCCGAACTGGCGCGCTGGCGGCCGGTCCTGTTCCAGCGGATGGTCGACCATCTGTCGGCCGTGTTCCTCAAGCGCGACCGGCTGCCGCGGGGCTCCCGCGCCGCGTTCCTGCGCAAGGCCCGCGCCCACTACGGCCGTTACCGCGTACGCGACGCCGGCGTCCCGTCCCGCAACCGGCTGCGGCACGCCCTCGTACGGTTCGGCAGCCATCGCACCTACCGCGCGCTGTGGACGGCGACACGGCTGAAGCGACGGGCCGTGCGGCTCGCCGGGGCGCTGGCGCGCGGGGTCCGGACGGCCTCGCTGCGGCTGCACTACGGCGTCCAGCGCCTGCTGCCCGTACGGGCCGACCGCGCCGTGTTCGCGGGCGACGCGGGACGCGGTCACGGCTGCAACCCGGGGGCGCTGGAGGCCGCGTTCCGCACGCACGCCCCGGGGATGCGCACCGCGTGGGTCGCGGCGTCCGGCTTCCACCACACGATCCCGACGGGCACGCGCAGGCTGACGCCCGGTTCCGCCGCGTACTGGACGGCGCTGGCCCGGTCCAAGTACGTCGTCGGCAACGCCGCTTTCGACCGCCGACTGGTCAAGCGGCCCGGCCAGATCCTCGTCCAGACGCAGGCCGGCACCCCGCTCAAGCACATGGGCCTCGACCTCCAGGACCGTCCGGCGGCGGCACGGGACACCGACTTCGCCGAGGTGCTGCGCGACGCCGACCGGTGGGACTACTGCCTGTCCGGCAACCGCCACTCCACGCTCGTCTGGGAGCGCGTCTTCCCGGCCGCGTACACGATGCTGGAGTACGGCCAGCCCCGTAACGACGTCTTCCAGAAGGCCACTTCGGCGGAGGTGGCCCGGCTGCGCGAGTCGCTCGGCATCCCGGAGGGCACGGTCGCGGTGCTGTACGCGCCGACGCACCGCGACTACCGCCGCACCCAGCGCACCGCGCTCGACCTGGAGCGGGTGCTGCGCCGCCTCGGCCCGCGGTTCGTCCTGCTGACCCGCGCCCACCCCTCGTACGGGGCGCCGCTGGCCCGCAGTGGCGGCCGGCTGATCGACGTGAGCGACCATCCGAGCGTCGAGTCGCTCTGCCTCGCCTCGGACGCGCTGGTCACGGACTACTCGTCGCTGATGTTCGACTACGCGGGCCTCGACCGCCCGATCGTGCTCCTCTCGGACGACCCCGAGGCGTACGAGGCCGCCCGCGGGACCTACTTCGACCTGCGGGCCTTCCCGCCCGGCGCGATCGCCCGCAACGAGGACGAACTGATCGACATCTTCGCGACCGGCCACTGGCGCGGTTCACGCTCCGCGCAGCTCAGGGCGGCCTTCCGGGAGCGCTTCTGCCCGTACGACGACGGCCGCGCCGCCGAGCGCGTCGTGCGCCGGGTGGTCCTGGGCGAAACAGCCGGCCTCCCCGCGGTGATCCCCCCGGACGCCCGCCACCCGGCACCGTCCGCGGCCGACGGGAACACCCCCTCGCCCCTCGCCTCCGTCCCGACACCCGGAGTTTCCGTTCCCGTCGTTGACAGACCCTGAAGCACTCCGGTCCCATCCCCAGGCACAGGAAATCCACAGACCCCGTTTTACGGAGTACTCATGACTTCCAGCACCACCGAACTGCCCCGTCCGAAGGCCCTGTCGGAGGTCAAGGGCTGGTTCCGGGCCGTCGACCAGCAGTTGTTCGACTGGTTCCTGTCCGGGCAGGTGCACCGTGCGCAGCGGGGCGACCTGCTCGAACTGGGCGCGTACATGGGCAAGAGCGCGATCTTCATGGCCTCGTACCGCCGTGCCGACGACGCCTTCACGGTGTGCGATCTCTTCGACTCGGCCGCGCCGGACTCCGCCAACCTCAAGGAGATGAACAAGTCGTACTCGACGCTCACCCGGCGGGCGTTCGAGGCCAACTTCTCCGCGTTCCACGAGCGGCTGCCGGAGGTCGTCCAGGCTCCGACGTCGGTGGTCGCCGACCGCGTCGCGGACGACAGCTGCCGCTTCGCGCACATAGACGCCTCGCACCTGTACGAGCACGTGTACGGGGACATCGAGGCCGTGCGGGACATCCTCCTGCCGGACGGCGTGGTCGTCCTCGACGACTACCGCGCGGAACACTGCCCGGGGGTCGCCGCCGCCACCTGGGGGGCGGTCGCCGCGCTCGATCTGCATCCCATATGCGTGACCGGCACGAAGTTCTACGGCACGTGGGGCGATCCGGAGCCGCTGCGCGACGCGCTGCTGGAGTGGCTGGCGGCCCGTGACGACATGTGGCACGAGGTGCAGCAGGTCGCCGGGCACGGAATGATCCGCATAGACGGCAGGAAGGCCACCGAGCCGAAGCATCCGGTCTCCCGGTACGCGGCCGAGGAGGAACCGGCCGCACCCGCCGGAGCCGCGGCGCCCGCCGTACCGGTCCAGCGCACGGCGTCGTCCCGGCCCGCACCCGCCCGTCCCGCCGCGGCCCCACAGGCCGGCCGTGCCCGCGCACTCGCCAAGGACCTGCTCCCGCCGATCGTCACGAGGACGCTGGCAGGGCGCCGCCGCGGGCGCTGACACCGCCGGCGGCAGGAGCGCCCTCCCGGGCCGCACCGAGCCGCCGCACGTGCCGCCGTCCCGACGGACCCGTCACTCCGCCGGGACGGCGGCACCACACAGCACAGACAGAAAGAAAGAGCACCACACCACATGCCCCGCTTCAGCATCATCGTCTCTGTCCACG
Source organism: Streptomyces sp. NPDC127119 (assembly GCF_042677425.1). Taxonomy (NCBI): domain Bacteria; kingdom Bacillati; phylum Actinomycetota; class Actinomycetes; order Kitasatosporales; family Streptomycetaceae; genus Streptomyces; species Streptomyces sp. NPDC127119. The sequence goes on from NZ_JBHXTO010000037.1 coordinate 59,469, forward strand.
ACGTCGCGGGGCGGCTCCCCACGACCCTCGATCCGGTGCTCGACCAGTCCTTCGCCGACTTCGAGGTGATCGCGGCCTGCGCGGACCCGGGCTCGCCCGCGGGCGCGCTTGTCGGTGAGTACGCCGAGAGGGACGCCAGGGTCGTCCGGGTCGCCGGTACGCGCGAGGCCGGACTGCAGGCGGCGGCCGGGGCGTACGTGCTGTTCCTGGACGCGGGTGACGTGCTGACGCCGGGAGCGCTGGCCGGGATCGACGCGCGGCTGCGGGAGCCCGGCGGGGCCGGTGTCGATGTGCTCCGCCTGGGCCACGCGCGCGTGCCGTGGTGGGAGGGCGAGCCGGTGGTGGAGGTGTTCGAGGACCGGGACCCCGCTGACGTACGGCTGCCGGTCTGGGCCACCGCCTACCGCCGCGCCTTCCTGCGCGAGCACGGGCTCGGCTTCCCCGCGGGCCGGGACACGGACCTCGGCTGGGCCGGTCTCGTGGCCCTCGCCGCCGGGGAGAGCGCCGCGCTGCCCACGGTCTGCGTACGGCGCCACGAGCGGCGGCGGAGCGCGGGGGCGTCCGGTGCGGGGGCCGGACTCCTCGACCAGGTCGAGCTGGTGCTGGAGCGGGCCGCCGCGCAGGGCCTTCCCGAGGACCGGGCGCGCGCCCTCTTCGCACAGCTCTTCGGCCAGCTCCTCGCCGAGGTCCTCGACCTGGCGGCCACCGCCTCCGGCGGCCGGGCCTTCTTCCGGCGCGCGGGCAGGCTCTACCGGCGGTACCGTCCGGCGGGCCACCGCACCCGGGGGGTGCGGGCCCGGCTGCTGCGGCGGGGCGCGTACACGGCGTTCCGGGCGCTCCCGGTTCTCGGCCGGCCGGTGGCTCGGGCGCGGGCGTACGCGGGCCGCTCCGCGCTGCGCAGGCGCCGCGCCCTGACGTACGCGTGGTACCTCCGCAGGCCGCTGGACGACAACCTCGCCGTGTTCGCCGCCTACTGGGGACGCGGCTACGCCTGCAACCCGGCGGCGATCCACCGCAAGGCACGTGAACTCGCCCCGCACATCAGGTCGGTGTTCCTGGTGAAGGGGAAGGAACTCCCGCACATGCCGGACGACGTGGAGAGCGTGGTGATCGGGAGCAGGCGGTACTGGGAGGTGATGGCGCGCGCGAAGTACACCTTCAACAACGTCAACTTCGAGCACGCCGTGGTCAAGCGCCCCGGCACCGTGCACGTCCAGACCCACCACGGGACCCCGCTGAAGCGGATGGGCGTCGACCAGATCGAGTACCGGGCCGTCGCGGCGGCCACCGGGAGTTTCGGCAAGCTGATGCGGCGCGTCGACCGCTGGGACTGCTCCCTGTCCTCCAACGCCCACTCCACGGAGGTCTGGTCGGGCGCCTACCCGAGCGCTTTCGAGCACCTGGAGTACGGCTATCCGCGCAACGACCGCTTCTACACGGCGGCCCCCGGCGAGGTCGCCGCGATCCGCGAGCGGCTCGGCGTCCCCGAGGGCCGAGTGGCCCTGCTGTACGCGCCGACCTACCGGGACTATCCGCGGGACGTGTCGGCGCAGTTCGACCTGGCGCGGTTCTGCGCGGAACTCGGGGACGAGTTCGTGGTGCTGCTGCGCGCGCACTACTTCCTCGACGGCGACGCGGGTCTGCGGCGGGCGGTGGCGGACGGCCGGCTGATCGACGTGACGTCCCTGCGGGACACCGAGGACGTCTGTCTGGCCTCGGACGCCCTGATCACGGACTACTCGTCGATCATGTTCGACTACGCCAACCTCGACCGCCCGATCGTCACGTACGCCGACGACTGGGACGTCTACCGGGAAACCCGGGGCGTCTACTTCGACCTGCTGGCCGAGCCCCCGGGCCATGTCGCCCGTACACAGGACGAGTTGATCGAGGTCCTCACGTCGGGCCGGTGGGCGGACGGGCGGTCCGCCGCACTGCGGTCCGCCTTCCGTGAGCGGTTCTGCGAGTTCGACGACGGCCAGGCCGCCGAACGGGTCGTACGGCGGGTGCTGCTCGGACAGGCCGAGGAGGAGCTGCCCGCGCCGATCCCCCTGCGCGAGCGCCTGCCCGCACCGGCCGCCGCCGTGTCACGCCCCCGCACACCGGCGCGCTGAGGGGCGCGTCGATGCCCTCACCTGCTCCCGCGACCCAGCAAGTTCCCGGACCTGGAAGTGCCATGCCCCGCTTCAGCATCGTCGTGCCCGTCCACAACGTGCAGGGCTACCTGCGCACCTGTCTGGAGTCGGTCCTCGGTCAGTCGTACGGCGACTTCGAGCTGATCGTCGTCGACGACCGCTCCCCGGACGGGAGCCCGGCGATCATCGACGAGTTCGCGGCCCGCGACGAGCGGGTGGTGGCGGTGCATCTGCCCGTCAACGGCGGTATCGGCCCGGCCCGCAACCACGGCGCGAAGCTGGCGCGCGGCGAGTACCTGCTCTTCCTGGACAGCGACGACAGCTACACCCCGGGCACCCTGCGGGCGATCGCCGAACGTATCGACGCCACCGGCCGGCCGGACATCGTGCTGTTCGACTACGCGCGCACCCACTGGTACGGCGCGGTGAAGCGCAACCGGGACGCGGAGATGTTCGCCGCGCCGGGCCCGGACGTGTTCACGGTCGCCGAACGCCCCGAACTGCTCGACCTGTTCACGGTCGTGTGGAACAAGGCGTACCGCCTCGACTTCTTCCGCGAGGGCGGCTTCACCTTCCCCACCGGCTTCTACGAGGACGCGGTGATCGTCTACCAGACGCTGTGGACGGCCCGCACGATCACCCTCGTCGACCGGATCTGCGTGTACTACCGCCAGCGCCGCCAGGGCAACGCGATGCGCACGCCGAGCCGGGAGCACTTCGAGGTGTTCGCGCAGTACGAGCGGCTGTTCCGGTTCCTCGGGGAGCGGCCGGAGCTGGAGCGGTGGCGCGGTTTCCTCTACGACCACATGGCGGACCACTACCTCTTCATCCTGCGCCAGGCGGACCGCGTACCGCCGTCGTCGCGCCCCGAGTTCCACCGGCGGGCGGCCCGGGACCTGCGCGCGTACCGACCGGAGGGGCACCGGCTCGGCGCGCGCATCCCGCGGACGTCGTTCACGCTGCTCGCGCGGGCCCCGTACGCCTTCCACGCGCTGCACCGGGTCGCCGCCGTGAAGCGTGCCGGGCTGCGCAGGCGCCGCCTCGTGTGGCGGCGAAGGCTGCGCAGGGTGCTGCTCGCGCTGCACCGGCGGCTGGTCCTGCGGCGCGCGCTCGACCGCAACCTCGCCGTGTACTCGGCCTTCTCGCACCGGGGTGTCCTCGGCGACCCGGCCGCGATCCACCGCAAGGCGCGGGAACTCGCCCCGCACATCCGGTCGGTGTGGGTGGTCGGCAAGGACCACGTGGCCGCGCTGCCACCGGGCATCGAGCACGTCCTGCCGGGCAGCCGCGCCTATCGCAGGGTGACGGCCCGCGCGGGCTACCTGATCAACAACGTCAACTGGGCCAACGACCTGGTCAAGCGCGAGGGTGCCGTCCACATCCACACCCACCAGGGCACCCCGGTGAAGTCGATGGGCGCGGACCTGCTGAAGTACCCCGGCGCGCGGCGCGGTTTCAGCGTCCCGAAGATGCTGCTGCGGGCCGACCGCTGGGACTACAGCCTCGTCGCGAACGCGCACTCCGAACTGGTCTGGGACCGCGCCTACCCGTGCGGCTTCACGTCCCTGCGTTCGGGCAGCCCGCGCAACGACTGCCTGGTCCGCCCGGAGGAGGGCCACCGCGAGTCCGTACGGCAGCGCCTCGGCGTCCCGGACGGGAGCACCCTGCTCCTGTACGCGCCGACGAACCGGGACCACCGGCAGGGCGGTTACGCACCGGCCTGCGACCTGGAACGCCTGATCGCGGGGCTGCCGGGCGACCACGTCCTGGCGGTCCGCCTGCACCCGTCGCTCGCCCAGCACCACGAACGGGGCCTCGGCCTGCGGGACCTGGCCGCTCGCGGCCTCCTCCTGGACGTCACCGACGAACCGCGGGTCGAGGAGCTGCTGCTCGCCTCCGACGCGCTGATCACCGACTACTCCTCCCTGATGTTCGACTACGCGCACCTCGACCGGCCGATCGTCCTGCACACCTACGACCTGGACACGTACCTCGCCGCGCGGGGCACGTACTTCGACGTCACCGAGCGCCCGCCGGGCCATGTCACCCGCGACGAGGACGAGCTGGCGCGGCTGTTCGCGTCGGGCGCGTGGCAGGACGAGGAGTCGACGCGGCTGCGGACCGCCTTCCGGTCACGGTTCGGCGGGTACGACGACGGGCGGGCCGCGGAGAGGGTCGTACGGACGCTGATGCTGGCCGAGGACATGACGCCGCCCATGGTTCCCGCGCCCGGCGCCCCGAGCGACGCCCTGACCCGCTCATGAAGGCTCGCCCCGCCGCGTGGGTGCTGTTCCTCGCCGCCCTGTTCGGCTGCCTCCAGCTCGCCAACGTCACCGGCCGGGACACCCCCGACAGCCGCAACTACCTGTCGTACGCGCTGAGTCTGGGCGGCGCCGACAAGACGGAGGCGGCGGGGCGGAGCATCGCGTACGTGTGCGCGAGCCGGGGCGAGACGGCCTCCCGCAACCACAGCGTGGACGTCCGGCGCTTCCGTGCCCCCGATCCGGGGCCGGACATCCGGGCCGAGTGCGACCGCTACTACCACTGGAGCGTCGGCCGGCGGCTCGACGCGGGCCAGACGTCCGGCTGGACCGCGCCCTTCATGGGCGAACGGTTCATGCGGATCTTCGAGGTGCGGCCGGGCTATCCGCTGCTGCTCCTGCCGTTCGTGACGGTGTTCGGCGTGACGTGGGGACTGTGGGCGGCGGGGGTGTGCGTCGCGGCGGCCGGGGGCGTGCTGGTGTTCCTGATCCTGCGGACGCTGGACGTGCCGGTGGGTCCCGCGCTGGCCGGGCAGGCGCTGTACTACGTGCTGCCGACGGGCGCGACCGCGATGCGGCCCATGACCGAGGGCACGATGACGGCGCTCACGCTGGCGGCGCTGTGGGGCTGCGCGCTGGTGCTGCGCGGACGCCGGGCGGGCCCGGTGGTCGCCCTGTCCCTGGCTCTGCTCTTCACCGTGAAGCACTCGCAGGCCCTGTTCCTGGCGGTGTGTCTGGCCGGGGCGTGCTGTGTGATCGGCGTCCACCGCAGGAGGTCGGGGCGGCCGGTCGGGGACGCCGTGAAGACGCTGCTGAAGGTGACGGTGGGGGCGGCGGCCGGGACGGTCCTGCTCGCCCGGCTCCTGCACTACCCCTCGGAGTCGGACAGCCTCCAGGACCTGCTCACCGACCACTTCTTCCGGCCGGACCGGGAGCGGCCCTGGCGGGAGTTCCTCCACCTGGAGGTCAACTTCTGGACCGAGTGGCTGCGCCGCCAACTGGCCGAACCGCTGTTCCTGGTGCTGGTCGGGGCGGGGGTGTGGGGGGCGCTCCGGGCACGGCCGGCGTTCGGGGTGCTGCTGGTGGGCGCCGCGTCGACCGGGGTGCTGAGCATGGCCGCGCACCCCGACATCGCCATCGACCGATTGATGGTGACGGCATGGCTGGTGGCGGTGGTCGGGGTACCGCTGTGGTGGGCGGAGGAGAGCTTTCGCCCCCGCCGCCCCTACCCGTTCCCGTCACTGACTCGGAGGCTCCGCCCCCGAACCCCCGCTGGAGGAGGACTTGGCCTGCGGACCGGTGGGGGCGAGCCGCGCCCCTAGGTGCCTAGGCCTCTAGGGGCGCGGGGAACTGCGCAAAGGGGGCGAGGGGCGCAGCCCCATGCAGTGACGGGAAGGGTAAGGGCGGCGGGGGCGAGGAAAACTACTCGACGACCAGCTCGACCGGCACGTTCCCCCGGGTCGCGTTCGAGTACGGGCACACCTGGTGAGCCTGCTCGACCAGCTTCCGCCCGGTCGCCGCGTCGACGGACTCCGGCAGCTCCACCCGAAGGGTGACCTTGAGGGCGAACCCTTCCCCCTCCTTGCCGATCCCGACCTCCGCGGTCACCGCGGCGTCACTGACATCGACCTTCGCCGAACGCCCCACGAGAGCGAGCGCGCTGGCGAAACACGCCGAGTACCCGGCGGCGAACAGCTGCTCGGGGTTCGTGCCCTGCCCGTTGCCGCCCATCTCCGTCGGAATGCCGAGCTGCAGGTCGAGCTGCCCGTCGGAGCTGTAGGCGCGGCCGTCACGGCCGTGGGTGGCGGTGGCTACGGCGGTGTAGATCGCGTCCATGGAAACCATCCCTCTCAAAGGTCTGAATCGGGCCCGCGGCCTGAGGTTCCCGGCCGCCGACGACCACAAGTAGAGCACACAATTAAATTGTGCACAACTAAATGACGTACCGAGGTACCCTGGAGCCATGACCACGACGCCCGTGTCCGAGGACCCCGAGAACGACTTCCTCCGGCTCGACCAGCAGATCTGCTTCTCCCTGAACGCCGCCTCGCGCGCCTTCGGGAGCCTGTACCGCGTCGTCCTGAAGGATCTGGGGCTCACCTACCCCCAGTACCTGGTCATGCTGGTGCTGTGGGAGCACGGCGACCTGCCCGTGAAGAAGGTCGGCGAGCACCTGCGGCTCGACTCCGGCACGCTGTCGCCGCTGCTGAAGCGACTGGAGACGGCCGGTCTCGTACGCCGTGAGCGCAGCGCCCTGGACGAGCGGTCCGTGGTGGCCGGGCTCACCGACGAGGGCGCGGCCCTGCGCGAGCGGGCGCTGCGCGTACCGCGCCGGATCGCCGCCGCGACGGGCTTCGAGCTGGCCGAGATAGAGGACCTGCGGACCCGGCTCGACCGCCTCACGGGCGCGCTGGACGCGGCGGCGCTGGAGGAGACCCCGGGCTGCGAGTGACCGGGGCCGCCCCCGCCGCCGCGGACCTGCGCACGTAGAGCCGCATGACCGACGCCTTGCGCACGTACTCGGCCCGGGGCACGAACTCCCCGTTCAGGAGGGCGAGTTTGACCTGTTCGGCGGGGACCGGCGGATACCAGCCGGGCCGCAGCGCGTACGGCTCGGCGACCACCCACACGCGGTCGAGCCCGTCGAGCCGGCGGCGCAGTTCGGCGGGGCCGGTCTCGCGTCCGTAGAGGGTTCCGGAGACGGCCCCGGGCTCGCGCAGCGCGATGTCCGCCGTACCGCGGAAGCCCTTCGGGTACGCCACCGCCGCGCGCCTGGCGAGCGCCGGGAGGAAGAGCACGGGGTCGCCGTGGCTCATCCGCCGGGCCGCCGCGGCCGAGACGGCGGCGAGGTTGTCGGGCCGCCGGTCGGGGTCCCGGTCCGCGCGCAGGACGGGAAGCTGCGCGACGAAGGCGAGGGCGACACCGAACACTCCGAGGCACGTGACGGCGTACGTGTCGACGTGTCGCGTCCGGCCGCCCCACAGCAGGGCCGCCGCCCCGGCCAGCCGTTCCGCGCCCGCCGCCGCCAGCAGGGGCGCGCCCGCGAGCGCGTACAGCACATAGCGGTCGTCGAAGAGCGGCCAGTGGCGCGAGACGGCGAGGAGGGTCGCGGGCGGCACGAGCAGCAGGGGGAGGGCGACCGCGGGGAGGGAGAGTTCGCCGCGGCGGGCGAGCGGTGCGCCCAGGGCGAGCACGATCAGCAGCAGATACGGGCCGAGGACCAGCAGGGTCGGCCCGGCGAACGCCCGCAGGAGCCCTTCGACCGCCTCGCCGCCGGGAGCTCTGAGCCAGGCCACCTGCCCGGCCTGCCCGTGGGAGACCACCCCCAGCGGAAGCACGACAAGAACCACGCCTCCGGCAGCCCGTCCCCACGCCCACCACACCGCCCGGGACACCCGCGCAAGCGCCAACGTGCCCGCGTGCGCGAGCAGAACCAGCACAGCAAACTCATGAAGCAGCACGGTGCCCCCGGCAACACCCCCATAGAACCCCCAGCACCACCCCCCGAAAGGGGCGCGGGGAACGGCACACCCACCCCACAACGGCAGCCCCCCGAACGGGGCGCGGGGAACTGCGCGACCAGCCCCCACCGGCCCGCACCCGACACACGCCCCCGGTCCTGCCGCTCGCAAGAGCAACCAGGTAGACCCCGCCACCCCGGCGGAGACGACCGCATAGGACCGCCCCTCCTGCGCGAAATGCCCCACCACCGGCGTCACCGCGTACAGCAGCCCCGCCCACAACCCCACCCGCGGACGCGCGAGCCGCGCCCCCAGCGCGCCGACGAGACCCGCCGTCACGGCCGCCGCGCAGAGCGAGGGCAGGCGCAGCGCGACCTCGCCGGGATGGACGGCGAGGACGGGGTGCATGAGGAGGTAGTAGAGCCCGTGCACGGCGTCCACGGAGTGCAGCAGCTGCCAGATCTGCGGCAGCGACCGCCGCGCCACCTGGAAGGTGACCGCCTCGTCACGCCACATCCCGCCCCGGTCGATCCCCCACAGACCGATCACGAACATGACGACCCCGGGCACCACCACCGCACCAGCGGCGCCGAAGTCGAAGCCGGAGCCGGAGCCCGAGCCGGAGCCGAGGCCGGAGCGGAAGCCGAACGCACCCCTCGAACGCTTGACGATCATGCGCCAGATCCTGTGCTACTAGCTGACCTTTGCTCCTGATTGACTCGTCATCAGCCGGTATGAACCACCTTGCGGCTTACGATCCCCCGGATGACCCCCCGGAAGAAGTCCTGCAAGAAGTCCCGCGAGAAGCTCCTGGCCCTCGCCGCGACCTGGTCGGCCACCCGCGCCCTGATGCTCTGGCTGCTCACCCAGGACGGCCGCACCCCCCTCGGCGTCGGCGGTGTCGCCCGCGAGGTGCACGAGCTGTACGCCCGCTGGTACGGCGTCCTGGCCACCGGCACGTTCCCCTCCGGCGACCGCCTGTGGCAGTACCCGCCGGGCGCGGGCCCCGTCCTGCTCTCCCCGGGACTGCTGCCGGGACTGACGTATTTCCAGGCGTTCGTGACCCTCACCCTGGCCACCGACCTGCTGGTCACCGTCGTCCTCACGCGCGCGGGCACCCGCCCCGGCCGCAGCCTGCGCGGCGCGGCCCTGTGGACGGCGGCCCTGCCCCTCCTCCTGCACATCCCCCTCGCGCGCTACGACGTGCAGGTCACCGCGTTCGCCGTCGTCTCCCTGCTGGCGCTGTCGCGCTCCACGCGTGCGTGCGGCGCGTTCGCCGCGCTGGGCGCCCTGGTGAAGGTGTGGCCCGCGCTGACGCTGATCGGCACACCCCGGGGCCGTACGACGAAGGAGGCGTGGACCGCGGCGGCCGTCACCGCGGGCGTGCTGCTGCTGACGCTCGCCGCCCTGTTCCGCGACCCGTTCGACTTCCTGCACCAGCAGAGCGGCCGGGGCGTGCAGATCGAGTCGCTCGGCGGCACGGCCCTGTCCTTCGCCCACCACGCGGGCTGGCCGGGGCAGGTGGGCTACCGGTACGGCGCGATGGAGTTCACCGGCCCGTACGTCACGTCGATCGCCGCGGTGTCGCTCGCGCTCACCGTCGCGGCCTTCGGCGCCCTGCTGCTGTGGCGGCTGCGCGCGCGGCGCTGGACGCCGGCGACCCCGTACGACGCCGCGCTCAGCGCCGTGCTCCTGTTCACGGTGACGAGCCGGGTCATCAGTCCCCAGTACCTGGTGTGGCTGATCGGTCTGGCCGCCGTGTGCCTGACCTCCCGGCACACCACGCAGCGCCCGGTCGCGACGCTGGTCGCCGCCGCCGCCGCGGTCAGCTCCCTCGCGTACCCGGTCCTGTACGACGACGTCGTGGCCTGCACCTGGACGGGCACCCTGCTGATGCTCGTCCGCAACGGCCTGCTGGTGACGGCCGCCGGACTCTCCTTCCACCGCCTGTGGACGGCCGCGACCCCGCGGGCCGTACCGCGGCCCGAGGGGACGGAACCCCCGTCCACCACACGCCGTCTCCCCCATGAGACAGTAAATGCCGCAAATACCTCTTAACGGAAAATAACCAACACTCTCCACCATTCCGTCCCATGGAGGCCGTGCACGTCATGCGAGCCAGAACCCCCCGCCCGTCGCAGGTGAGCGTCGTCGTCATCGGGTACGAGGACGCCGCCCGTGTGGGGGACGCGGTGCGCTCGGCGCTGGCGCAGGGGCCCGCGGTGCGTGAGGTGATCGCCGTGGACGACCACTCGACGGACGGCAGCGCAGACCTCCTGGACCGCCTCGCACAGGACGAGCCACGGCTGAGGGTGGTCCGCCGCGAGGTCAACAGCGGCGGCTGCGGCAGCCCGCGCAACGACGGCATCGACGCCACCACGGCCCCGTACGTGATGTTCCTCGACAGCGACGACGTACTGCCGCCCGGCGCGGTGGACGCCCTGCTGACGGCGGCCACCGGACGCGGCACGGAGGTCGCCGCGGGCCTGTGCGTGCGCCGCGAACTGCCCTCCGGCCGCGAGGTCCGCTGGCAGCCCGAGCTGTACGCGGGGGCCGCCCTGGTGACCCGCCCGTCGCGGCGCGTCCGCCTGGTCCACGACACGCTGTGCGTCAACAAGCTGTACCGCACCGACTTCCTGCGCGAGCACGGCATCCGCTTCCCCGAAGGGCACTTCCCCTACGAGGACTTCGTCTTCACCGCGCGCGTGCTCGCCGCCCGTCCGCGCGTCGCGCTGATCCCGGACACGGTCTACGTCTGGCACGTGCGGCGCGGCGCCGAACGCCTGTCGATCTCACTGGACAGGTCGGGCGTCGACAACTGGCGTGCCAGGATCACCGCCCACGCCCTCGCGTACGACATCCTCCTCGCCGCCGGTGAGAAACGGCTGGCCCGGGCGTCCCGCGCCCGGTTCCTCGACCACGCGCTGCGGATGTACGTGCGCGAGCTGGATCTGCGCGGGGCCGTGTACCGGCGTGAGTGGTGGGCCCTCACGCGCGCGTACCTCGCGACGTTCGACGCGGCCGACTTCGCGCTGGCCCCGGCGCCGGGCAGGGTGATCGCCCAGGTGGTGCTGGCCTCGGAGAAGCCGCGCGACCTGATCCGCGTCAAGGAGGTCGCGGCGCGGCCGGCCCGGCTGCGGCCCCCGTACGCGCGGGCCCAGGACGGTACGCCGGTCTGGTCGGCCGACCTGCCCCACGTCACCCTGGAACACCTCCTGCACCGGCCCGTACGCGTCCTCCCGGTGGCCGTCGACGCGGAACTGCGGCCACGCGCGCGTGGCACCCTGCTGCGGCTGCGCCTGCACGAGCTGTACGGGCGGATGGCGGACGCGGCACCGGCGACCGTGGACGCCGAGTTCGTGCACCGGCAGGACGGGCGGACGGGCCTCACGCTCACCGCGCCCTTCCACGCGGACGACGTCGATCCCGACACCATCGGCACCGGCTCCGGCGTTGGCTCCGGCGTCGACTCCTGGACGGCCGAGGCGCCGGCCGACCTCGCCGCGCTCGGCTCCGGCACCTGGGACCTGCGGCTGTGCCTGCGCTTCCACGACGGCACGACCCGCGAGACCACCGCGCACGCGAGCACAGGACCCGGTCTGCTGCGCCGGACGGTCGTGCCGAGCGCCCGGCACGGGGTCCTGCTCGTCCAGCCGTACGCGACCCACGCGGGCTCGCTCGCCCTGCGGATCGCGCCGGGCCTGCGGGGGACGGCGGCCGTGCTGGGCCGCAGGCTGAAGCGTTTGCTTCACTGATCCGTATCCGCACCATGAGGGACACACGAGTACACGCGAGTACGCACGAGGACACACGAGGGGACGGCCGTAGATGACCTGGCTGATCACCGGCGGCGCCGGCTACATCGGGGCGCACGTCGTCCGCGCGATGACCGGGGCGGGCGAACGGACCGTGGTGTACGACGACCTGTCCACCGGGATCTCCGAACGCGTCCCGGACGGGGTCCCGCTCGTCGTCGGCTCGACCCTGGACGGGGAGCGGGTCGCGCGAGCGCTGAAGGACCACGCGATCGCCGGTGTCGTGCATCTGGCGGCGAAGAAGCAGGTGGGCGAGTCGGTGGACCTGCCCCTGCACTACTACCGCGAGAACGTCGAGGGGCTGCGCGTGCTGCTGCAGGCGGTCACGGCCGCCGCGGTGCCGTCCTTCGTGTTCTCGTCCTCGGCCGCGGTGTACGGCATGCCCGACGTCGACCTCGTGACCGAGGAGACGCCCTGCGCGCCCATCAACCCGTACGGGGAGACGAAGCTCGCCGGGGAGTGGCTGGTGCGGGCCACGGGCCGCGCGCACGGTCTGTCGACGGCCTGTCTGCGCTACTTCAACGTGGCGGGGGCGGCGGCGCCGGAACTGGCCGACGTGGGCGTCTTCAACATCGTGCCGATGGTCTTCGAGAAGCTCACGCGGGGCGAGCCGCCGCGGATCTTCGGCGACGACTACGCGACTCCGGACGGCACCTGCGTGCGCGACTACATCCACGTCGTCGATCTGGCGGAGGCCCATGTGGCGGCGGGCCGGCGCCGGGCCGCGGCGCCCGGCCCCGGGCCCGGATAAACAACAACGAGCCCACCACACACCCAAAAAAAACGGATTGGGGATTGTGGGTGGTGGTGTG
>NZ_JBHXTO010000038.1:0-21648 GCF_042677425.1 Streptomyces sp. NPDC127119
TCCTCCGCCTTGCAGCTGCACGCACCACACCCCGCTCACCGGCGCCCACAAGGCACCGCAGCTTTCCTTCGCCGTGATCGACCGGACAGGTCCTAAGCGGAAGCCGAGTTCGCCTTCAGAGGCGTCGTTTCTTCGAACGCTCATCGAACGCAAGGCCAAAGCTCTGCCCATCCTCCGCCGAAAGGCGGCCGAATGCCCCTTTCCTGAGAGGAGGAAACCTGTTGAAGATTGTCGCGCCCTCATACCGCCGGGTACAGTCGCCGCACTGCTCTGCCAGCCCCTGTTGTCGAGGCGAAAGAGAAGTTGGTGAACGACCGTCACCCGTCGGGGACCGTAACTCCCCCGGCCCCGGCTCCCGATGCCGCCTCGGCGCATTACGCGTCCCATGGTCGGCAGGGGGTCCAGTACGGCGACTTCACCACGTACGACGGATATCCCGCCACCGGTTTTGACCCGGCCGCGACCGGCTCGTACGGCACGACAGGTGGTTACGACATGACGGGCGCCTACGCCACGAACACGTTCGACACCGACCCCCTCTTCGGCGATCTGCCCGGCAACGGAAGCGGAACCGACGGGAGCGGCGGCGGGACGGGTTCGTACGCCACCACGACCGGGGCGCCCCACAGCGGTAACTGGACTGATTCCACCGGCAGTCACCAGACGTTGAACTACGACCCGTACGCGGCCCAGCACCACGCCGCCTACGAGACCGGCAGCTACGACACGAGTGGTGTCTGGCCGGATTCCGGTTATCAGCAGCTCGGCGAGATCCCGACGCAGGGCACGAGCCCCGACGGCACCGGGCAGTGGGACGCGAACGCCTGGCACCAGGCCGAGCAGGCCGATCCCACCCAGCAGTGGACGGCGCCGACCTTCGAAACGGGCACGTACGACGCCACTGCGTGGAACTCGGACGGCGGCGAGCAGCCCCAGCCCCACACCCAGTTCCACCCGCAGACGCAGCACGAGTCCTACGAACTGCACGAGTCGCACGAGCAGCAGGACGCGTACGACCAGCGGGAGTCGTTCCACCAGCAGGCCACCGCCACGTTCGAGCAGGTGCCGTTCGAGGAACGGGTGACCGCGCAGGGCGAGTTCAAACACTCCGGCGACCCCTACGCCGACTCCCTCGCCGACGCGGACCCCGACGCTCACGCCCGCTCCCACGATCATGATCACGCCGACGGCGAGCCCGAGCTGCTCGACGGCGTCGAGGAGATCACTCCCGTCGCTTCCGGCGCACCGGCCTCCCGGGCCGGGTCCCGCGCGGCGAACCGTTCCGCTTCCCGGTCGCGCCGCCGCACACCGCCCAAGCGTTCCGCGCTCCTGACGATCGCCGTGCCGTCGGCCTGTGTGATGGGTGTCGCCGGCATCGCCGCCGCGTCCGTGACCGGTGGCGACGGTGGGGACGACGTCCAGACGACGGCCGCCGCGCCCGATGCGAGCGCCGTGAAGCCGACCGCCGCGAACAACAAGCTGGACGCCCAGCTCCAGAGCCTCTCCGCGGACGCGGACGACTTCGCGGACCGGGCGAGCCGCACGCAGGAACGTATCGACTTGAAGGCCGAGCAGGCCGCCGAGAAGCAGAAGGCGGTGGCCGAGGCGGCCCGCAAGGAGCGGCTGCGGCCGAAGTTCGCGCTGCCGGTCGCGCGGCACGGGCTCAGCGCCTACTACGGCCAGGCCGGTATCAACTGGATGTCCGTGCACACCGGTATCGACTTCCCGGTCTCGTACGGCACGACGGTGATGGCCGCGACGGACGGAACCGTCCGTACCCAGTGGAACAGCGCCTACGGAAACATGATCATCGTGACGGCCAAGGACGGCACGGAGACCTGGTACTGCCACCTCTCCACGTACAAGGTCGCCTCGGGCACGGTCGTGAAGGCCGGCGACCCGATCGCGTACTCCGGGAACTCCGGCAACTCCACCGGCCCGCACCTCCACTTCGAGGTGCGCCCCGGCGGCGGTTCGGCGATCGACCCGCTCCCGTGGCTGCGCAGCCACGGCATCGACCCCACCTAGGGCCTGCGAGCTCCTGCTCGGAGGGGCCCGGGACCGGAGCGGAAGCCGCCCGGTCGGCGGCCCCGCCCCTGCTTCCCGTCCCGCTGCCTACAGCTTCTCCACCGGCGCGTACCGCAGCAGCAGGCGCTTGGGCTTCTCGCCGCCGAAGTCGACCGTCGCTTCCGAGTTCGCCCCCATGCCCTTCACCCCGACCACCGTGCCGAGGCCGAACTGGTCGTGGGTGACCCGGTCCCCGACCGCCAGCGACACCACCGGCTTCTCCGAGGAACCGCGCCGCGTCGCGAAGCCGGACGCGCCCGAGGCCGCCGAGCGCGAGCGGGAGGAGGACAGGGAGGCCGCCACACCGCCGACCGGACCGGAGGCCACCGCTCCCATGGAGCCCGTGCGCTTCCAGTCCAGATGGGCCTCCGGGATCTCCTCCAGGAAGCGGGACGGCGGGTTGTACGAGGGCTGCCCCCACGCGCTGCGCATCGACGCCCGCGTCAGGTAGAGCCGCTCGCGCGCGCGGGTGATGCCTACGTACGCGAGGCGCCGCTCCTCCTCCAGCTCCTTGGTCTGGCCGAGGGCGCGCATGTGCGGGAACACGCCGTCCTCCATGCCGGTCAGGAAGACGACCGGGAATTCGAGGCCCTTGGCGGTGTGCAGGGTCATGAGGGTGATGACCCCGGAGCCGTCCTCGTCCTCGTCGGGGATCTGGTCGGAGTCGGCGACCAGGGCCACCCGCTCCAGGAAGGCGGCGAGCCCGGTCGGCGTACCGGCCTCGGCATCGGCCTCGGCCGTATCAGCCTCGCCCTCGCCCTCGTTCGCTCCCGTGTCCGCTCCGCCGGCCGCCTCCTGCTCGAACTCCAGGGCCACGGAGGCGAGTTCCTGGAGGTTCTCGATGCGGGTCTCGTCCTGCGGGTCGGTGGAGGCCTGCAACTCGGCGAGGTAACCGGTGCGTTCGAGGATCGCCTCCACGACGGTCGCCGGGCCCGCGCCGGACTCGACGATCGTCCGGAGGTCCTCCATCAGCGTGTTGAACCGCTTGACGGCGTTCGTCGAGCGGGCCGCCATGCCGTACGCCTCGTCGACGCGGCGCAGCGCCTGCGGGAAGCTGATCTTCTCGCGCTGGGAGAGCGCGTCGATCATCGCCTCGGCGCGGTCGCCGATGCCGCGCTTGGGCACGTTCAGGATGCGGCGCAGCGGTACGGAGTCCTCGGGGTTCGCGAGCACCCGGAGGTACGCGAGGACGTCCCGGACCTCTTTGCGCTCGTAGAAGCGGACGCCGCCGACGACCTTGTAGGGCAGGCCGACCCGGATGAAGATCTCTTCGAAGACACGGGACTGGGCGTTCGTACGGTAGAAGACGGCGACGTCGCCGGCCTTCGCGTCGCCCGCGTCGGTGAGACGGTCTATCTCCTCGGCGACGAACTGCGCCTCGTCGTGCTCGGTGTCGGCGACATAGCCCGTGATGCGCGCTCCCGCGCCCGCGTTCGTCCACAGGTTCTTCGGGCGGCGCGATTCGTTGCGCTCGATGACCGCGTTGGCGGCGGTCAGGATCGTCTGCGTGGAGCGGTAGTTCTGCTCCAGCAGGATCGTCGTCGCGTTCGGGTAGTCCTCCTCGAACTGGAGGATGTTGCGGATCGTCGCGCCGCGGAAGGCGTAGATCGACTGGTCGGCGTCACCGACGACGCACAGCTCGGCCGGCGGGAGGTCGTCCTCCCGCGGCGGTACGTCCTCGGGGTGCGCGACGGGGTCCGTGGCGCTGCCGACGAGCTCCCGGACGAGGGAGTACTGCGCGTGGTTCGTGTCCTGGTACTCGTCCACGAGGACGTGGCGGAAGCGGCGGCGGTAGTGCTCGGCGACGTCAGGGAAGGCGCGCAGGAGGTTGACCGTCGTCATGATCAGGTCGTCGAAGTCCAGCGCGTTCGCCTCGCGCAGCCGCGACTGGTACATCGCGTAGGCCTGGGCGGCGGTCTTCTCGAAGCCGTCGGAAGCCTGGGCGGCGAAGTCCTCCTCGTCGATCAGCTCGTTCTTCAGGTTCGAGATCTTGGCGCTGAAGGACTTCGGCGGGAAGCGCTTGGGGTCGAGGTCCAGATCACGGCAGACCAGGGCCATGAGCCGCTTGCTGTCGGCGGCGTCGTAGATCGAGAACGACGACGTGAAGCCGAGCTTCTTGCTCTCGCGGCGCAGGATCCGTACGCAGGCGCTGTGGAAGGTCATCACCCACATCGCGTTCGCCCGCGGGCCCACGAGCTGCTCGACGCGCTCCTTCATCTCGCCCGCGGCCTTGTTCGTGAAGGTGATCGCGAGGATCTCGCCGGGGTGCACCTTGCGCTCGCCCAGCAGGTGCGCGATGCGGTGGGTGAGCACACGGGTCTTGCCGGAGCCGGCGCCGGCCACGATGAGCAGGGGCGAGCCGTGGTGGACGACCGCCGCGCGCTGGTTCTCGTTCAGCCCGTCCAGGAGCGCGGCCGGGTCCACCAGGGGCCTCGGGGCGCCGTCGCGGTAGTAGCCGTCCCTCGGCCTGCTGGGAGGAGGCACGTCGAAGCGCCCGCCGAACAGGTCGTCCGGACCGTGGTCCGGCGCCTCGTCCTCGGGCGGCGGCGGGGGCTCTTCCTCGTGGGCCCGGGAGGGCTTGAGGTCCGCCAGGAAGCTGTCATCAAAGAGGCTGCTCATCGCTCTCCGAGTCTAGGCGCCCCCACTGACACCCGGCCGCCACCCCGGAAACTCGGCGGAATCCCGGGCGGGCGGCCAAGGGCAGAGCCTCACCCGTGATGAGTACGCCACTACACAGGGTCGCCGGGAAGGCGGCGGTGCGGGGGGGGGGGGGGCCGGTACGGCGGCGGTGCGGTGTGCGGCGGTGCGGTGCGCGGCGGTACCGCCACAGGGCGCTGATTTCGCCCCGCATCTGAACCGCGTACGACTGGGCTCCGTATAACCGTGCGGAGACAGGGCGCACCGGACATCGCCTGCTGGAGGTCACTCCTGAGCCGACCGGAACCGGCCCGTCGGCGTGGGCGCCGCTCCGCGACCCGGTCGACCCGCTCCCGTGCCCCTCGGGGACAACTCGGAGCAGATCATGACCAATTGACGTCGGCGGACGACACCCGTGGTCCAGGTCACGAAAATGTATCGGGCATATCGCACATCAAACTTCACAGGTGCCACACGTATTGGCTAACTTTCGCGTAGGCCGCTCGACCCGCACCGGCGAACAACGCCGGGCCGAGCGGGCTCCGCCGAATCCGGCATGCCCTCGTGGCCTCCGGAACCGGGGACCCAACCGATCCTGGGGTGAATCGGTCCGAACTCCCTCGTGGGACAAGGACCGTAGGGCAAACCTTCCGAAGCACTCGCCCGAACCCGACAGCTAACTCGGTAGGCGGATGACGGAAGGAGACGCCCTCGTGGCGCCACACCGCAAGTTGCGGCCCCCCAGTTCTCTGGGCCTGCGGACACCGGCCCTCGCCACCGCGGCCCTGACCTCGGTGGCCCTGCTCTCCCAGACGGCGGACGCCTCGCCGGCCGCGGAGCCCAGGCCGAGCACGGAGGAAGTCCAGAAGAAGATCGACGACCTCTACCAGCAGGCGGGCACTGCCACCGAGAAGTACAACGCCGCCAAGGAGAAGACCACCAAGCAGCGCAAGCGCGTCGCCACGCTCCTCGACGACGTCGCGCAGCGTACGGAGAAGCTCAACTCCGCGCGTGAGGCGCTCGGGACGTTCGCCGCGGCGCAGTACCGCACGGGAGCCTCCGCCCCCGACAGCGCTTCCCTCCTCCTCGCGGACAATCCGCAGGACTACTTCGACCAGACCCAGCTGATGAACCGGCTGACCGCCCGCCAGAAGCAGGCCGTCGACGAGTACGTCACCGAGCGGGCCACCACGTCGAAGAAGCGGCAGGAGGCCTCCGAGGGCCTGGAGACGCTCACCACGACGCAGAGCACGCTGAAGACGTCCAAGGCGGACGTTCAGCGCAAGCTCGCCGAGGCGCGCGAGATCCTCTCGAAGTTGACCGCGGAGGAGAAGGCCCGCTTGGCCGCGATCGAGCGGAAGAAGCAGGAAGAGGCCCAGCGCAAGGCGGACGAGCTGGCGCGGCAGCAGGCGGCCGACGCGGAGCGCCAACGCCAGGAAGCGGCGACGCAGGGCACGGGAACCGCCACGGGTTCAGGGACGGGCACAGGCTCGGGGAGCACCTCGGGCTCGGACTCCGCCTCCTCCACCAAGGCCGCCAAGGCACTTGCCTTCGCCCGCGCCCAGATCGGCAAGCCGTACGTCTGGGGCGCCAGCGGCCCCGGCTCGTACGACTGCTCCGGTCTGACCCAGGCCGCCTGGAAGGCCGCCGGTGTGACGCTCCCGCGCACCACCTGGGACCAGGTGGACACCGGCACGACGGTCTCCGTGGACAACGCCCAGCCCGGCGACCTGGTCTTCTTCTACGACGACATCAGTCACGTCGGCATCTACATCGGCGACGGCATGATGATCCACGCCCCGAAGCCGGGCGCGTACGTCCGCGAGGAGTCGATCTACTACATGCCGATCCACAGCGTGGTGCGGCCGGGCTAGCGCCCAGCTGCATCTGGACGGAACGCGGACGGGGTACGGCAGGCATGTGCCGTACCCCGTCCGCGTTCCGGACCGGCTTCCAGGCTTCCGCGGCGGCTTCCCGGGCAGTTTTCAGGGCGGCCTCCGGGGCGGTCGCTCAGGTCCAGAGCAGCGCGATGAAGATGTTCACCGTGGTCAGCCCGCCCACCAGGGCGAACAGGCCCTTCTCCACCTTCTCGTCGTCACGCTTGACGTAGACGAGGCCCAGGATCACGACCAGCAGGGCCAGCTTCACACCGATCTTGATGTTGTTGACGGTCTGGTCGTCGGCCTGGTTGAGACCGACGAGGACCGCGCCGGTGACCAGCATGGTCAGCGCGCCGTGGAGCATGGCGGGGGTGAAACGGGCCGTGCCGTCGCCCATGGCCTTCATCTGGGTGAGGAAGCCGCCCAGCAGGGCGGCGATCCCGATGATGTGCAGGGCGACGAAGACATGAATGAGTACGTCCATGAGCCCGGACCCTAACCGGACTCCCGCACGCCGCCTCGCACCGGCCCACGCCCCGGGTCTCTTGCGGGCCCCGGGCTGCGCCTATAGCACCGTCGCACGTGCCGCTCCCCCACAACGCGCCCATCGGTCACCGCACCACGCCAAGTCGCCCGCACCGGGCCCGGATCACGGTCGCACCCGGTCACCTCGTGGCCGAGTGCCACCACTTCCGTACATGCCGTTACCACCGGCGCATCGCGAGGTTTAGCGTCCTTCCCCAGGTGACCGGCTCCCCACCACAACCGCCCGGGCCAGGGCGGCAGTCGGCACCACCGCCAAGAGGTCCGGCGGCGGTCCGCTCCCCCTGTGCGGGCTGCCGCCGGACGTGCAACCAGCCCCTGAGGGCCACCGCCGTGGACGTACCAGTGCCTCGGCGGCTACGGAAGGAACGTGGATCGCACGTGGCAGCGCACCGCAAGCCCCGACAGCGCTCACTCGGCGGCGGTACGGCCCGCACCGCCTTCACCATCGCCCTCGCGGGCGCGGCGAGCGCGACCGGGTTCGACGGGACGGGGGTCGCCGCACCCGAGCTGACGCCGGCCCAGGTGAAGGCGAAGGTCGACAAGCTGTACCAGGAGGCGGAGGTCGCCACCGAGAAGTACAACGGCGCGAAGGAGAAGTCCACGAAGGCGGCCGGCCGGCTCGGCACATTGCAGGACGAGGCCGCGCGCAAGACGGAACGGCTCAACTCCGAACGGGACGCGCTCGGTTCACTGGCGACCGCCCAGTACCGGGACGGCGGCATCGATCCCGCGCTGGGGCTGATGCTCTCCTCGGACCCCGACCGGTATCTCGACGGCGCCGCGTTCGCCGAACGGGCCGGCAGCAGGCAGGCCTCGGCGGTCTCCCGCGTACGCACACAGCTGCGCGACATCGAGCAGCTGCGCGGCGCCGCGCACATCGAACTCACCTCGCTCAAAGCGCGGCAGGCGGACCTGAAACGCCACAAGAAGACAGTCACGGGCAAGCTCGGCGAGGCACGCCAACTGCTGTCCCGGCTGCCGGACGCGGACCGGGCCCGCATCGGCGCGGACGACCCGGACACCGCCCGTGCCTCACGTTCCGGTGAGGCCCCGCGCGGGCTCGGCCAGGGCTCGTCCTCCACGACCGCGCCCAACTCCCGTGCGGCGGCTGCGGTCTCGTACGCCTACGGCAAGCTCGGCAGCCCCTATGTGTGGGGTGCCACCGGCCCCGACGCCTTCGACTGCTCGGGGCTGATGCAGGCCGCGTACCGCTCCGCGGGCATCTCTCTGCCCCGGACGACGTACGCGCAGATCAACGCGGGCCAGCGCGTCTCCCGTTCCGCACTCCAGCCCGGCGACCTGGTGTTCTTCTACTCGGGCATCAGCCATGTGGGGATGTACGTGGGCAACGGGCAGATGATCCACGCGCCCAACCCGTCGGCTCCGGTACGGGTCGCGCCCGTCGACGAGATGCCGTTCGCGGGGGCGACGCGGGTCGCGTGAGGCAGACCTCTCGCCGCCCGGGCTCGACATCAGGCCGGCGGTGGCAGTGGCTGTGGCTGTGGCGGCCGATCGTTGGCGGGCAGGTGCTACACCAGTCGTCGTGCCGTCGCCCACCGGGTCAGCTCGTGGCGGTTGGAGAGCTGGAGCTTTCGCAGGACCGCCGAGACATGGGACTCGACCGTCTTGACGGAGATGAAGAGCTGCTTGGCGATCTCCTTGTAGGCGTACCCACGGGCGATGAGGCGCAGCACCTCGCGCTCGCGCTGGGTGAGACGGTCGAGGTCCTCGTCGACCGGCGGGGCGTCGGTGGAGGCGAAGGCGTCAAGGACGAAACCGGCGAGGCGGGGCGAGAAGACGGCGTCGCCGTCCTGGACACGGAAGACCGAGTCGACGAGATCCGTGCCGGTGATCGTCTTCGTCACATAGCCGCGGGCGCCGCCCCGGATCACCCCGATGACATCCTCCGCCGCGTCCGACACGGACAGCGCGAGGAACCGCACCGGCTGCTCCGGATCGGCCATCAACGGCGAGCAGCGGCGCAGCACTTCGACACCGCCCCCGCCCGGGAGGTGCACGTCGAGCAGGACCACTTCGGGGCGGGTCGCCGTGATGACCGTGACCGCCTGGTCGACGTCCGCGGCCTCACCGACCACCTCGACGCCGGTCCGCTCGGTCTGCCCGATCTCCGCCTGGACTCCGGTACGGAACATGCGGTGGTCGTCGACGAGCACCACGCGCACCCGCCGCCCGGGCGCGGAAGCCGCCGGGTCCTCCGCCGAGCCCGCTCCGGCGTCCGGCCCGACTGCTCCGGCCGCTCCGGTCGGTTCGTTCGCGTCGCTCATGTCTCCGCCCTCTCCATCTCCAGCTCGACCTCCGTGCCGCCGTCCGGCACCGCGCGCAGCCTGGCCGTACCGCCGTTGCGCTCCATGCGGCCGATGATCGATTCTCTGACGCCCATGCGGTCGGCGGGTATCGAGTCCAGGTCGAATCCGGGACCGCGGTCCCGGACCGACACGAAGACGGTCCTTCCCTCGACCTCGGCGAAGACCTGCACCGCGCCGCCGTCGCCACCGTACTTGGCCGCGTTCACCATGGCTTCCCTCGCGGCCTGCATCTGGGCGGCGGTCCTGTCGTCGAGCGGGCAGTCGCCGACGACCACGACCTCTATCGGAACGCCGTGCTTGTCCTCCACCTCCGCCGCGCTGCGCTTGACCGCCTCCGCGAGGGTGTCGGGCTCGTCCGCCTCGTCCTTGCCGGTGCCCTCCGGTTTGTAGAGCCAGTTGCGCAGGTCGCGCTCCTGGGCGCGGGCCAGGCGTCGGACCTCGCTCGCGTTCTCCGCGTTGCGTTGTATGAGGGTGAGGGTGTGCAGCACCGAGTCGTGGACGTGCGCGGCGACCTCGGCCCGCTCCTGGGCGCGGATGCGCATCAGGCGCTCCTCGGAGAGGTCCTGGGTCATGCGCACGAGGTACGGGCCCGCCAGCAGCGCTATCCCGACGAGGACGGCGAGCGCGGCCTGCAGGACCGAGCCCAGGTGGGCGGCGGAGCCCTGCAGCACGAATATCCCGGAGACTCCCGCGGCGACGAGCAGGACACCGGCCGCGGAGCGGAGCAGGCTGATCGTGCGCTTGCGGCGGCCCACCTCCATCCAGCGGGCCCGGCGGGCATTGTCCGCCTGGCGCCAGACGAGGGCGACGCCCGCGCCGACGAGGACGGTGGGCCAGAGGTAGGCCTTGGCGCCGCCGCTCAGGTCCACGTTCCCCACGAAGACCAGGGCCACGACGACCATCGCGAGCAGCGCGACGATCTGGCCCTTGTCGGGCTTGCGGGCCACGAGCCTGCGGCGGCCGTCGGGGGAGGTCTCGGTCGCGAGGGCGGGAGGCCTCTCGGCGTCCACGCCACCCACGCCTAGGGGGACGAAGAACCAGAACGCCGCGTACAGCAGGGCTCCCAGGCCGTCCGCCATGAACAGGCCCGCGAAGACCAGCCGGACCCAGATCACGGGCAGGCCGAGATGCCCTGCGAGCCCCCGCGCCACGCCCCCGAGCCAGCGTCCGTCGCTGCTGCGGTAGAGCTTGCGCGGAGGCCGCGGGTCCTCGATGGTCAGGGCTGCGGCGTCCGGCATGCCATCGATGTTCACACGCCGGACGCCACCGGGCATCAGGGTCGACCCCCGAGACTCCCCTGATCTTCGATTCCGGGCTGCGGCGGGTGTGCGAGGGGCTGGCCACAGCGACCGGGGCTGTGTGGCTGGCCCAGGCGCCGATGGGCGTGCGGCCCAGGCACTGGTACGGGCACTCGCACGCGCACACGGTCCATCGACGTGGCGCCGCTCAGCTCGCGCGCCGGGATCGCATGGCTCGGGCACCGGCGTCACCTGTCTCAGGTGGCGGCGTCGCGGGCTCGGGCGCCAGGACCGCGTCGCCCAGCCCCTCCGCTGCCACGTGGCTGGGCCACTGGCGCCACACACCCCAGACACTTGCATCGCGAGCTCGGGCGCGTCACCCCCTCACCCCCTCACCCCGTCGCCCTGGCACCCCGCCACCCGGTCGCCCTGCCGCCCCGGCCCCCGTCGCCCTGCCGCGAACCTGGCTCGGGCGCAGGCACCAGCCGGCCAGGCACCGGCGGCACCGACACTGGCGCCCGCGCCGCGTGACTCGGGCACCAGCGCCGTGCGGCTCGGGCGCCGACGCCGCGGACCGGTGCAGGCGCCGCGCCGCCCAGGGCCCCAAAGCCCCCGGTCCCCCCAGTCCCCCGGCCCCACGCCGTCCAGACACCAGCACCCCACCACTCCGCCGCCCCACTACTCCGCTGGCCCGGCGCCCGGCGCCCGGCGCCCGGCGCCCGCCGCCGGCTGGGGGTCGTCTCGGGGCTGAATTCAGGGTTCGGCCAGGGTTGTTTCGACTGCCGCTGGGCCGTTGTGGCCGTCACCATGGACGTATGAGCGATCAGCAGCACGCCGCGGCGCATCCGGGGCCCGGGCCGGGCCCCGGCCCCGGCGCGAGTGCGGCCCCGGGTCCGGGCAGCGGGCCGCAGGACTCGGTGCCGACGGCCGACGGCCGGGCGGACGCACCGGAGCCGGCCGCGCCCGCCGCGCCCACCGCCGGTGAGGAGCCGCGTGCGCCCGAGGTGCCGCGCAGGTTCCGGCGCGACCGGCGGCACCGGATGCTCGGCGGTGTGTGCGCGGGGCTCGGGCGGCAGTGCGACATGGACCCGGTGATCTTCCGGATCGTGCTCGCGGTGCTCTCCGCGACCGGCGGCCTCGGCCTCATCTTCTACGGCTTCGCCTGGCTCTTCGTCCCGTACGACGACGAGGAGGAGAACGAGGTGCGCAAGCTCCTCACCGGCCGCGTCGACGGCCAGGCGCTGGCGGGCGTGCTGTTCGCGCTGGTCGGCTGCGGTGTGTTCCTCTCCATGCTGAACAACGCGAGCGTGCTCACCTTCGCGACGACGCTCTCGCTGCTCCTCGCGGGCGCCGGCTACTGGTCGCGGCAGCGCGGTACCGACGTCCCCGACCCGTCCCCCAGTTCCCGGGTGCGCTCGGGAACTGGGGGACCCATAGCCGCGCAGGCCGTAGCCGACGCCCCGCCCGAGGCGCAGGCGCCGCCCGTGCCAGGCGCCTTCCCCTCCTGGTGGCGGGAGCCCATCGTCAAGGACGGGACGTACGAGGGCGGCACGGGCTATCTGTGGGGCCCCAAGGCCACGTGGGACCGGGACATCGCGGCGGCGATCAGCATCGCGCACGGCGGCGGCTCCGACCGGGGCATACGGACGCGGGACACCAAGCCGCGCGGCCCCAGCGGGATCGGTGGCCGGGTGTTCCTGCTCGCCCTGATCGCGGGCGCGCTCGGTACGCGTCTCACCTGGGACGACCACACACTCGGCACCAGCCTGCAGACCGGCCTGGCCTGTGCGCTCGCCGTGTTCGGTCTGGGCATCGCGGTCAGTTCGTTCCGGGGGCGCACGGGAGCGGGGTCGATCTTCCTCGCGATCATCACGGCGGGGCTGCTGGCCTGTTCGGCGGCGCTGCCGGCGGACATCACCACGCACTGGGAGCGGGTGGACTGGACACCGGCCACGGCGGGCGCCGTACAGGAGCGGTACGACCTCGGCACGGGTATCGGCACGCTCGACCTCAGCCGGATCGACCTGGGCAAGGGCCGGACCGTGACGACGAACGCAGAGGTGGGCATGGGGCAGCTCAAGGTCCTCATACCGAAGGACGTGACGGTGAGGCTGAACATCGAAGTGGGGGTCGGGGACATCCAGTTGCCGGGCGACGACAAGCAGGACGTGGACGTGGCTCCTGGGAAGCACAAGGAACTGACACTCACGCCGGCGGGCGGGAGCAAGGACGGCGGCACGCTCGACCTCACCCTCGAAGTGGGCCTCGGACAGGCGGAGGTGGCCCGTGCGACATCATGAGTTCAAGCCGGGCAGGCTCATAGCGGGTCTCTTCCTGACCCTCACGGGTGTCGTCTACGCCGGCGACGCGGGCGGCCTCTGGGAGACCCCGTGGTTCGCGGTGATCCCGCTCGTCACGGGAGGTCTGTGCCTGGCCGCCGTCACGGGCAGCGTGTCCCACGGGATACGGCGTCGTCACCGCCGCGCGGTGCCTTCGCCGGACACCACGCACGCCCCGGGCTGACCACGGCCCCGGGCGCAGGCCCCGAGGCGCCCCGGGGCCCAGTCCGAGCCGAGCCGACCGTTGCCCCACCGCGACACCCGGTAGGCCTGCCTGCGCCCCCAGCAGGTCTGCCGGCGGCTGCCTAGTAGGTGCCCGCCCTGCGCCTTCGGCGGGAGCGCAGTGTCGCGTCCACCGAGTACACGCCCGCTCCGGCCAGTACCAGGGGCAGCCAGGCCATCAGGTAGGGGAGGTCGTTGCCGTAGTAGTACGGGTCCGCGGCCCAGCTCATCGTCAGCCAGAGGCTGAGCGAGATCAGTGCCCCGCCGAGCGCGGCCAGGCGGGCCAGGAGGCCGATCAGGGTGCCGATGCCCACCGCGAGCTCGCCGAACGCGATGGCGTAGCCGAAACCGACGGGGTTCTTGAGAGAGAGGTCGATCAGGGCGGGGATCGCCGACGAGTCACGGACCGCGCGCATCATGTCGCCGATGGAGCCGGCGCCCGAGTCGGACATGAACGCGCTGTCGGTGAGTTTGTCCAGCCCCGCGTAGATGAACGTGACGCCGAGGAAGACGCGCAGAGGCAGCAGCGCGTACCGCATCGCGGTGTCCCGCCAGTCGCCACCGCCGCCGTCGTCCGCGTATCCGGAGTGCGTGTCCATGCGCATGCCGTGAGCCATAGCCCTCCGCCACCTCTCAACCGCCGAACGGTTCACCCCTCAACAAGACAATACGTACGGGGACGAGTCCTCGCTCAAGGGCGGACGCACAAATTTTCACCACGTCCGCCCGATCGTCCCCTTTGATCCCTGGAAGGGAGGGAATTCCGCAGTGGTCCGAGCGCTCTCAGTCCGTCACGTCGATCTCCACACGGTTCGTCTCCACGCCCGCCGCGGTGACGACCTGTACCTCCACGCGCCCCGGTTCCACGTCCGCGGGTACGGGCACGGTGAGGACCGCGTCGGAGGGGTTGCGGAAGCCGCCCGGCACCGGGACCAGCGGGACGTGGACGTGCACCGCGCCGATGCGTACCACCATCCGCGACAGCCGGTCGGCGCTCTGTGCGCCGGGCGGTACGAACCCGGCGCCCCGGATCTCGATGTCGTCGCCGGTCCTGATCGGCGCGTCCAGGTCCCCGGCCTCGCGCGAGCGCACGACCGAGAGGATCACCGGCCGGCCGCCCTCGGCGTACTTCGCGGCGACGTACGTGGCGGCCGAGATCAGCACCATGACCGCGAGTCCCCACGGCAGGTCCGGCAGCTGCTCGGGACGCCGGGCCAGCCGTACCGCCGCGAAGACCAGCGCGACGGCGCCCAGCACGGCGTACTGCGTGTCCGCGAAGCTGCCGCGTCCGGAGTCGTCGGTCAGCAGGTCGGCGGCCCGGGGCCGGTCGGCCCGTACCTTCTGCAGCCGCTGTCCGAGAACCCGCAGGCCCACCACCCGGCGTACCAGAACGGCGATCGCGCACACGACGGCGAGGACGGTCACGATGCCCGCGCCCCGGGCGAGTTCGAGTCCCTCGATCAGGGAGTCCCGTTCGGTGTGCGAGGACGCCCCGGCCAGCCGCCCGGCCAGGACCAACACGGCGTAGACGACGAACAGCACCCAGGCGGCGGCCACCACGCGGGAGGTGGAGAGCCGGTTGTCCTCACCGATGACGGGCGCCAGCACGCCGCCGCGCGCCCGGTGGAACCACGAGGCAGCGGTCAGCAGCACGGCCACGACGACCGCCGCGAGCAGCCCCGCGGTGCGCGCGGACGTCCAGCCCGCCCCGATCGCGGTGAGCGCCTGCACCAGCAGCAGGACGGCCACAAGGCCCCACACGGCAGCGACCGTTCGCCGCCAGACGAAGCCGAGCCAGACCTCCCCCTCGGCCCGGCCGCGTTCGGCGACGAGGTCGGCGGACTGGGTCAGCGCGTCCGACACCCACTGCCGCGAGGCCCCGGCCGAGTGCGCGACCGCGGCCGGCAGCCCGTGCCCCGACGCCAGTTCGTCCCGCTTGGAGAGGAACGCGGCGACGGCCCGCCGATGACCCTCGCGCGCCCCGTGCGGGCAGTCCCCGCAGGCACAACCGCCCTCGTGCCCGCCCCGACCGGGACCCCGGCCGGGGTCACGCCCCGCGCTCTGTCCCGTCTCCTGCACCGCCACGCCCGTTGCCGCCTTCCGTACCGCTCTGTCGAATATTCCTCGGCCGTGCGCCCACCCACCGCGCACACCCGGCCACCGCACGTCCACCCACCGCACACCCGCCCACCGCACACATGCGCAGGCGCACAACTGCCTTGTGACGACAGCGCATTGTGCCGTACCGCACACCCCCCGCGTCCGCCAGGTCTGGTCAGCGCGGGTGAACCGGCCACCCCCGTGTTGACCCGGCTGCGAGAATTTCCGTATGGCCGAGATCATCCAGCGCGACGGGACCTGGGCCTTCGACGGCAGCACGGTCCGGATCACCCCGGGACTGCACCGTTCCGTGCCGCTGTTCCGGCAGACGTACGGAGAGATCGCCGTGCCCCTCGAAGCGGTCGCGGGCGTCGTCTACGAGCCCGAACGCAAGCGTGGCCGGCTGCGGCTGAGGCTCCGCGAGGGCGCCGACCCGCTCCTCCAGGCGACCGGGGGCCGGCTGCCCGACGCGGCGGATCCGTACCGGCTGTCGGTGGACATCGACCGTTCGGGGGTCGCCGAGTACGTCGCCGAGGAGATCCGGCACGCCCTGCTCATCGAACAGATCCCCAAGGAACCGGCCGGGGCGTATCTCCTGCCCGGCCCGCCGGTGCCCGTCTCGGTCCGCTCCAGCGACGGCACGGTCTCCTTCGACGGCGCCAGGGTCCGTATCGACTGGAGCGACACCTCGGACCGGGTGAAGCGCGCGACGGGCCCACGCATCATCGGCCTGCCGGATCTCGTGCAGGTGGAGTGGCTGCCCAACTCCGGTTACGAGGACGGCTTCCTGCGGTTCGTGACGAACGACTCGGTGTTCTCCAAGCTGCCGCCGGAGAAGGATCCGTTCGCGCTCGACCTGTGGGGCAGCGCGCGCCGCGATCTGCTCACGGCCCTCGTCGCCACCGCGGTCAT
Organism: Streptomyces sp. NPDC127119; assembly: GCF_042677425.1. Classification (NCBI taxonomy): domain Bacteria; kingdom Bacillati; phylum Actinomycetota; class Actinomycetes; order Kitasatosporales; family Streptomycetaceae; genus Streptomyces; species Streptomyces sp. NPDC127119. Next base: position 16,269 of record NZ_JBHXTO010000038.1, read on the forward strand.
GGCCCGCCTCCCGCACCCGTCCACCCGGACGCCCGGCGGGCACGGCCGGGGCGAGCTCGTACGGGGAGATCCGTCCCGCCTGCTGGCCGCGGCGCCCGGGGACTCCGTACCGCCCCAGGCCTCCCGGACTCCCCGGGCGCACCAAGAATCCCGAGCGCCCCAAGCGCTCCCATCGCCTCCGGAGGAGATTCACGACATGCTCCTGCGCCGGCTGCGGGAGTTGGGCGAGTTGCATCGCGACGGTGTGCTCACCGACGAGGAGTTCGCGACGACGAAAGCGGCCGTGCTGCGCGACTTCCACTGAGCCGCGACCTCTCCGAGGCGGCATGGCTCATCGCAAGGCGGGTCTTCTGGCGCGGCATGTTCTGAGACACGTCAGGACAGCAGGTCCGGCTCGCTGCGGCTGATGTCCTGCCACAGCGGCTGGTAGTTGATCCACGCCACCAGGTCCCCGCCGGTCTGTTCCCGCGTCGCGACCGCCTGCTTGTGGTCGATCAGCACCGGCCGCCCGGCCGCGCGGGCGGTGAGCTGCACCTGGCAGGAGCGTTCCATGGACAGGAACCACCAGGCCGCCGCGTCCACCGAGTCGCCGACCGTCAGGAGCCCGTGGTTGCGCAGCACGAGCGCCTTGAACGAGCCGAGCGCGGAGGCGATCCGGCGTCCCTCCTCGGCGTCGACGGCGACCCCCGAGTAGGCGTCGTACAACGCGTGGTCCTCGTAGAACGCGCAGCTCTCCTGCGTGATCGGGTCGAGGAGGTCGCCGAGTGCGGACAGCGCGCGTCCGTGCACCGAGTGGCAGTGGGCGACCGCGACGACGTCGGGCCGGGCCGCGTGCACCTGGGCGTGCACGGTGAACGCGGCCTGGTTCACGTGATAGCGGCCCTCCAGCACCTGGCCGTCCTCGTTGGCCATCACCAGGTCCCCGACGGTGACATGCTTGAAGGGCATTCCGAACGGGTTCACCCAGAAGCAGTCGCTGTACTCCGGGTCGCGCGCGGTGATGTGGCCGGAGACCCCGTCCTCGAACCCGAGCCGCCCGAAGAGCCGCAGTGCACCCGCGAGGCGTTCCTTGCGGTGCCGGCGCTCGTCGTCGAGCGACTCGTGCATGGGCGGCATCGCGAACCGCAGTCTGTCGGTGGGAAGGGGCAGGGGCGGTGTGGGCCCGTGCATATGTCCTCCAGCCCTGAGGGGCGGACTCCGTACGTGTTTACGGGCGGGAAGTTACCGGCGGTCAGCGCAGGAGAACAGAGATGTCGAAGAAGAGAGTGCACAACCGTTGTACGAGATCGCTGGTCTGCCTGACCGGAGCCATCACGCCCGTCGGGCACCCGCGCCGACGCTCCCTGGAGGGACCCCCCGTGCACAGCCTTCCCCACACGCTGTGCGGACCGCGCCCCGCGACCGCATCACCGTCCCGCCCATGATGAACATGAGGAACATCAAGGGCGCCAAGAGAACCAAAGACACCAAGAGACCCACGAGAGCCGAGCGCCTGATCACGGACATGCTCCGCCAGGTCGCCACGCGTGACGTGGTCGTCCTGGACGACCCGGGCGGCTCCCCACACCGCCTCGCGGCACTGACCTACATCGCCGTGCAGTACGGCTTCCGGTACGAGCGGACGAGCCGCGTCGGCCAGACGCTTCAGGTCCGGCTGGTGCGCGACTCCCGGCCCGAGGCCCGCGAGCGCAGTACGGCGGCTCTCAGCAGGCTGGCCGCGGGCCGCGCGCCCGGTATGCGTCCCGGCACGCTGAAACCCCTGCCGGACGTGGCGCCGACGGTGGGTCTGCTGAAGACCCGTATCGAGTTCGACGCCCTGGACGACGACCTCGACTGGCGACGCAAGGCCGTGTTCATGAGCGCCAGCGCGGCCTTCATGGCGCTGCTGCTGATACCCGCGGGCTGGACGGCCTCGCTCGCCGCGGGCACCATGATGGCCGCGGTGTTCGCGCTCCTCCTGCGCCTGGAGGTGGTGCGCAAGGACCGGCTCGCCCGCCGTCTGCGGTCGGCGGACCGCAACTCCCGCCGGACCAACCTGCGCAACTCGCTGCCGAAAAGACGACACTAGGTGTCGGGTATCGGCGCCACACTCGCCGTATGACTCGGATGACTCGGATGCTTCGGACGACACGGATGGCACGGGCGACCGGATGACGCGGACGACATCGAACTGGGCGGCCTTCACCGCCGCGGAGCAGGACCTCGCCAGGACCGTCGAGGAACGGTTCACGGCCTTCACGCACCACGTCGTGGCGACTCTCCGCAAGGACGGGTCGCCCCGCACGTCCGGTCTGGAGGTCCGCTTCCTGAACGGGGAGCTGTGGCTCGGCATGATGCCGGACTCCCTCAAGGCGCTGGACCTGCGCCGGGACCCGCGCTTCGCCCTGCAGGCGAACCCGGGGGCGGGCACGGAGATGGCCGGCGGCGACGTACGGATCGCGGGCCGGGCGGTCGAGGTCCAGGACCCGCTGGAGAAGGCGGGGTACAGCGAAGAGGTGAAACCGCCGGAGCCGTTCCACCTCTTCCGCACCGAACTGACGGAGGTCGTACGGACCTACGTCGAGGACGACACGTATCTGGTCGTCCAGATCTGGCAGCCCGGAGTGCCGGTGCGCACCCTCAGGCGGACCTGAGCCCCGAGGGGCCCGGGGCCGCTACTCCCACTCGATGGTGCCCGGCGGCTTCGACGTCACGTCGAGGACGACACGGTTGACGTCCGCGACCTCGTTCGTGATGCGGGTCGAGATCTTCGCGAGGACGTCGTACGGAAGACGCGACCAGTCGGCGGTCATCGCGTCCTCGGAGGAGACGGGCCGCAGCACGATCGGGTGGCCGTACGTGCGGCCGTCGCCCTGGACCCCGACGGAGCGGACGTCGGCGAGCAGCACGACCGGGCACTGCCAGATGTCGCGGTCGAGACCGGCGGCCGTCAGTTCCTCGCGGGCGATGGCGTCGGCTTCGCGGAGCAGGTCGAGCCGCTCCTTGTCGACCTCGCCGACGATGCGGATGCCGAGGCCGGGGCCGGGGAACGGCTGGCGCTGGACGATCTCGTCCGGCAGGCCGAGCTCCTGGCCGACCATCCGGACCTCGTCCTTGAAGAGCTGGCGCAGCGGTTCGATCAGCTGGAACTCAAGGTCTTCGGGGAGCCCGCCCACGTTGTGGTGGGACTTGATGTTCGCGGTGCCCGTACCGCCACCGGACTCGACCACGTCGGGGTAGAGCGTGCCCTGGACCAGGAAGGCCACCTCCGGGCCCTCGTCCGCGATGATCTCCGCCTGGGCCTGCTCGAAGACCCGGATGAACTCGCGGCCGATGATCTTCCGCTTCTCCTCGGGGTCCGAGACGCCCTTGAGGGCGGTGAGGAAGCGCTCCTCCGCGTCCACGACCTTCAGCTGTACGCCGGTCGCCGCGACGAAGTCCTTCTCGACCTGCTCGGTCTCACCCTTGCGCATCAGACCGTGGTCGACGTACACACAGGTCAGCTGGGTGCCGATGGCCTTCTGCACGAGGGCCGCGGCGACCGCGGAGTCCACTCCGCCGGAGAGGCCGCAGATGGCGCGCCTGTCGCCGACCTGCTCGCGGATCAGCGCGACCTGCTCCTCGATGACGTTGCCGGTGGTCCAGTCGGGGCTCAGGCCCGCGCCCCGGTACAGGAAGTGTTCGAGCACCTGCTGGCCGTGCGTGGAGTGCATGACCTCGGGGTGGTACTGGACCCCGTACAGCTTCTTCTCGTCGTTCTCGAAGGCCGCGACCGGGACGACGTCCGTGGAGCCGGTGACGGTGAAGCCCTCGGGGGCGGCGGAGCAGGCGTCGCCGTGCGACATCCACACCGACTGCTCGTCCGGGGTGCCCTCGAAGAGCGTCGAGCCGGACTTGCTGACGTGCAGCTGGGTACGGCCGTACTCGCGGGCGCCCGTGTTGTCGACGGTGCCGCCGAGGGTGGTCGCCATCAGCTGGAAGCCGTAGCACATGCCGAAGACGGGGACGCCGGCCTCGAAGAGCGCGCGGTCCAGGCGGGGGGCGCCTTCCGCGTACACCGACGAGGGACCGCCGGAGAGGATGATCGCCGCGGGGTTCTTGGCGAGGATCTCGTCGACCGGCATGGTGCTCGGGACGATCTCGCTGTAGACCCGGGCCTCACGGACTCGGCGGGCGATGAGCTGGGCGTACTGCGCGCCGAAGTCGACGACCAGGACGGTGTCGGGGGTGGCGGCGGGGGACGCTTCTGGCACGGTTTGCCTTCCGGCGGTTTAGCGGGGCTGTGCGACTGATTCTAACGGGGGTCCGGGGGCGGGGGGTCACGCCGGGTTTTCGCCCCCGCCGCCCCTGCCCGTTCCCATCACTGCATGGGGCTGCGCCCCTCGCCCCCTGATCGCGCTGCGCGCTCGTCCTCAAACGCCGGACGGGCTGGGAGACAGCCCCTCCGGCGTTTGAGGAGCGGGGGTTCGGGGGCTGGCCCCCGAGTCGGTGACGTCTCAGGATGCGAACCGGGTTGGATCGCGCGGAGCGCGCGGGCATACTGCTCCCATGCTCACGCACCAGACCTTCGTCTTTACCTATGGCAACCGGCCCCCCGGCTGCCATGGTCGTGCTGCTTGAGCAACTGACAAGCGACTTCCCAGGCGCCCCGGGCCGACAAGGCCCGGGGCGCCTGCGTTTTCCGGACCTTGCCGCTCCGGGGCATCCCACCCCAAGAGGAGCCCCCGACATGAGCACAGCCACCCCCGCCGCAGCCGGCACGGACAAGACCGGCGCCCGCACCGAAGAGGCCGCCGACGTCATCACCGGCGCCCGCGAACGCATCGACACCCTCGACGACCGCATCATCGGTCTGGTCCAGGAACGCATGGCGGTCTCGGCGGTCATCCAGGAGGCCCGGATCACCTCCGGGGGCCGCCGGGTGAACCTGTCGCGCGAGATGGAGGTGCTCGGCCACTACAGGGAGGCCCTGGGCAAGCCCGGCACCTCGCTCGCGATGACGCTCCTGGAGCTGTGCCGGGGCCGCATCTGAGGGTCGGCGTCGTCCGAGGGGCGGCGCCTGCCGAGCCTCGTACGCGCATCCCGTACGACATGCACGTACGACGGACGTCCGGTGCACGCACGTACGCATGCCCTCTCACCCGTACGGCGCGTGACCGTCCCGCGGCGGGCTTCGTTCTCCCGGTGTCCGTGCCAGCCAGGGGCGGGCCCGAAGAACCACGCGTGGCTCCGCTGGAACGGGAGGCGTACGGATGTGCGCCGTGGGACCCCGTTCCAGAGAAGTGACCGGACGGCAGGGGACAGCAGCCCGGTCACCCAAGAGAGGTCGGCTCCGGGGACGCCCGGAGCCGCCGCGCGGGCTAAGTTGGATGGGGGGGGGAAGAGTTGGGGTTGGCGCCGG
>NZ_JBHXTO010000038.1:21658-70054 GCF_042677425.1 Streptomyces sp. NPDC127119
CCCCTTCTAGGTGCCCCGCCGGCTGGGCACTCCCCCCGGCTCACCCAAGCGGGGCGGCCAGGGGGCGCCCCCGCCCCCCCCCGGCGGAATCTGTGCAAGGGCGGTCGAAACGGTTGCGTAGGCCGCGGCCCATCGAGCACGATGCCTAGAACACCCCGAGTCCTCGAGCGACATCCGTATTGCACCGCCCTACTGCCATTGGTCGAGACCACGCGCACTCCCCGAGTGCGCCGGGCGCAGACCGGCGGACAAGCCATGGAGCGGCGCTACCCCCCGGCGCCGCCTCCCCAGGCACCGGCGCTGCCCTGACGTCGGTGCTGACCACGAAGGGCCCCGTGGATCGTCCCGCGGGGCCCTTCGCCTGTCCCGACGCCCGGTGGCCCGACTCCCGGCTTCCGACTTCCCGCTGCGGGCTCTGGGCTCAGGGCTCAGAGCTTTCGGCGGGCTAGGCGGTCGTCGTCGCCAGTTTGGCCAGCTGCGCCTTGACCAGCTCGGCCGGGACCTCGATCTCGTCCGCGTCGAGCATGTTCATCGAGCTGAAGGCCACCAGCGTCGTACCGTCGCGGACGACCGTGTACGCGGCGGGCACCTGGGCCCCCTCGATCGAGGCGACCAGCCTGAACGCGACGGACTCGTCACCCAGGTCCGGATCGGCCGTCGCCTCGATGTCCTTGTAGTCGTAGTCGGCGTGCCGGTACGCGGTGCACTCCTTGATCGCCGCACGCAGGCCGTCGATCGCCCTGTCCGCCTCGCGGGACTTGTAGGCGAGGAGGGCGAACGTGATCACCGAGGCGTTCATCTCGTCCTTCGGCACGGCACCGCGGCTGACTCCCGCCCGCGAGGCCGGATCGGTGGAGAACAGGAACATGTCGGCGACCGGCTGACACTTCGACGGGGTCGCCGGGACGGTCTGACCCAGGAGGTCCGCCCCTTCCGACGCCTTGACCTCAAAGCCCTTGGCGTCACCCGTCACGAGCGCGGCCTTCTTCAACTGCGCCTCGGTCAGGGGCCGGCCGCCCTTGGACACGCCCCCGCCCGAGGAGTCCTGCGGGTCGCGTGTGTCCTGCGGGGACCCTGTGCCCCGCGAGGCATCGCCGTCCTCGCCGTCCTCGCTCCCCTCGGCGGGTGCCTTCGTCTCCTCGCCACCGTTCGTCGGTCCGCTCGTCTTCGACCGCGACGACTTCCCGTGCCGATCGGCGCCGTCTCCGCCCCCACCGCACGCCGCGACGCAACCGAGGGCGACGACGGCCGACGCGGCCACCAGAGGGCGCGAGATCTTCATCTTCATCCTTGTCGTCATGTGCGCGACACCGACCCGCACGACTCCCCGCCGGAGTCGGTGGAGTCGCCTGCGTCGGTGGAGTCGCCGGAGTCGTCCCCGATGTCCCTGCTGCGGTCGTACGGGTCGACCGCGGGCCCGCTCGGAGGCGCGCCCGTCGGGCCGCCGGAGGACAGCCGCGGGTGCAGGAAGCCGTCGTGGACGTCGCAGGCGGAGTTGGCGATGTCGTCGTCGTACCTGATGACCGCCAGTCTGCCCGGCGTCGCCTTGTACTTCGCGGGGTTGAGCAGCCGCAGGTCGATGACGCGGCGGACGATGGTGCGGGCCACCTCGGTGGAGTCCGGGTCGGCGGGGGCGAGCGCGTACACGAAGGTGTAGTCGGTGTGGATGTCCAGCGCCCCTTCCTCGCCCGCCTCGAACGTCGTACGGCCACGGGTCTTGACCACGTCACCGACGAGCCGTACCTCGTCACGGTCGAAGCGGCTGAAGAAGCGCAGTGGATCGTGGCCCCTGCCGGGCTTGCGCAGCCGGGACTTCAAGTCGTCGATGAGTTCGGGCTGTTCGGGGTCGAGCACCTTGCCGAGCACGGTCTCGGGGGTGTCGCCGAGCAGCGTCCCGCGGTCGACGTTGGCGTCGACGAGCAGGGTCCTGCTCTGCTCCAGGGCCCCGGCGACCTGCTCCTTCGAGAACGCGCCGACCGCTTTCGCCTCCGGCAGCACGATCCCGGCGGCGCCGTCGGCGTACCGCGCGGCCGGGGAACCGGCGAAGGGCTCGTCCAGGGTGGGCGAGCCGGGCGCGGAATCCGGAGCCGCGGTCTCGGGCGCGGTCTCCGCGGGCAGCGGGGAGGTCTGCGCGCCCGGGCCCGAGGTCGAGTCCGTGCCGAAGGGGTCGCCCGGCAGCAGGGACGGTTTCATGGCCACCACGGCCACCGCGAGGGCGAGCGGGATGCCGATGACCGTCCACACCTTGCGGCGCCGGGCTGCGCGCCCGTACGCCCGCTGCCCGACGGGGTCCGCGCGCCAGGCCGGGGGCAGTTCACCGCGTGCCTCCTGCTGCCGCAGGCGCTCGGTCACCATGCGGGCGCGCGCGGACGGCTCCTTGGGCGCCTCCGAGATCCGGATGTCCCGCTCGCTGTCCCGGACGAACCGCTCCCACACGTCGTCGGGTATCGGCTCCCCGGACCCGTCGGGTTCCCTGGGCTCCCCGGGTTCCCCGGGCTCTTCCGGCGCCTTCCCGGACGGCTTCTCACTCACGACGCTCGCGCCTCTCCCCCGTGGCTGACGTGCTGGTCGATGTACCTGTCGACATACCTGTCGACGTACTCGAACAGTCGACCGAGGGTCAGTTCTAAGGCGTGGGTACGGGAGTTCACAAGTCGAGCCCGCGTGTGACCCAGCCCACATAAGAATTCTGTGAGTTTAAGGACAACCCTTCACAGGAGTCACAGGTCTCACTTACGGAACCAATGGCCGTACCCGCGACCGCCACGCGGAGGCCTCCCGAATCTCGTGCCGTGACGCCACGGCACACCGGACTTTCCGAGGTCTTCATGAAGCTTCGCCGTGTCATGGTCGCTGCGGCCACGACGGCTGTCATAGCCCCGCTCGCGCTGCTGTCGGCCCCGGCCGCGTTCGCGACCGACCCCGCGCCCACCGGGACCGAGACCACGACCGCGTCCGTGACGCCGGGTGCGACGGAGACCGAGACCGGGGCCGCCGAGACGACGACGCCCGCCGCGACACCCGCGACGACGCCGCCGGCCTCCACGACCCCCGCGGGTACGCCGACCTCGACCCGGCCGGCGACCACCCCGGCGCCGAGCACCACCCCGCCCGGGGAGTCCGAGACCCCGGACCCCGAGCCGTCGGTGTGCGAGGACACCAAGGTCGACGTCAGCATCACCGGCCTGCCCGGCAAGATCTCCGTGGGCAGCGGCTGGCACAAGTTCTCGCTGAACGTCCTGAACTCCTCCGACTCGACGCTCCAGGACCTCGACTTCCTCGCCGGCGCCTCCTCCGACGTGGACGGCACGGACCTCTTCAAGAGCAAGCAGGTGCAGCTCCAGGCCTGGAACCCGGACGACAAGGTCTGGGAGAACCTCGACGAAGAGGGTTACGCGGTCGGCTTCGTCGGCTACACCGACGAGCTCAAGCCCGACTACGAGGTCCACGTCCCGCTGCGGATCAACGTGAAGTCCACCGCTCCCGTCGGCGCGGGCTTCTCGCTCGGCGCGACGATCTACGGTGACGACGACGCGGAGTGCACCGGCTTCGGCGAGGTCGCGTACAAGTTCCGGATCGTCGCCGCGGGTACGGACACCGGCGGCACGAAGCCGCAGGAAGGCGGCAAGGCGCCGGTCAGCGACCAGAAGCCGGACAAGGCCGATACGCCGCAGGTGACCGGGAACCTTGCCGAGACCGGGTCCAGCTCCGCGCTGCCGACGATCGGGCTCGTGGGTGGGGTTGCGCTCGCCGCTGGGGTGGGGGCCGTTGTCGTTGCGCGGCGTCGTAAGGCTGGCGAGTAGCTCCGCTTGGAGGGCCGGTGTTTGACTGCGGGCCCGGTGGGGGCTTGTCGCGCAGTTCCCCGCGCCCCTCAACAGGGCCCTGACGGGCCCGTTGACGGCGCATAGAACACATGACGCGTCACGCATGACCGACTTGCTGTATGTGCGACAAGACGTAAGGACCTGCGCTCGGAGGGGGGCGCAGGTCCTTCGTCTTTTTCCTTTCCTGCCGCTACTTCTTCTCTTGCCGCTACTTCTTCACTTCTTCGGTGGGATCGTCGGCATGCCGAGGAACGGGAGTTTCAGGGCGCCGAAGGCGTCCGCCGGGACCGCGGGGGTGCGCGGCTCGACCGCTTCGAGGCGCTCGTACGCGGCACCGGGCGCGGGACGCGGGTCCGTCTCGCCCTTGTTGGGCCAGTAAGACATCGCGCGCTCGGCCTGTGCGGTGATCGTCAGCGACGGGTTCACGCCCAGGTTCGCCGAGACCGCGGCGCCGTCGACGACGGAGATGCCCGGGTGCCCGTACAGCCGGTGGTACGGGTCGATGACGCCCTCGTCGGCGGAGGCGCCGATCGGGCAGCCGCCCAGGAAGTGGGCGGTCAGCGGAGTGCCCATCAGCTCGCCGACGTTGGAGCCCGGGAAACCGTTGATCTCGGCGGCTATCGCGGAGGCGCCCTCCGAAGCGGTCCTGATCTGCTTGGGGTTGGGGGCGCCGTGCCCCTGGCGGGCGGTCAGCAGTCCCTTGCCCGCGCCCTTCGGCTTCAGGTACGTCGTCAGGGAGTTGTCGAGGGACTGCATCACCAGGCCGATGATGGTCCGCTCCGACCAGCGGCGGTTGGAGAGCGAACGCGCCACGAGGGTGGGGTGCTTCACCGCGTTGACCAGCCAGGCGAGCGCCCTCGACGAGCCCTCCGTGTACGGCACCTGGAGGATCGACAGGCTGCCCATCGAGTTGGAGCCCTTGCCGTAGCGGACGGGCTCGATGTGCGTGTTGGCGTCCGGGTGGATCGAGGACGTGATGGCGACACCGCGCGTGAAGTCGGCCCTCGCCTCACCGGTGGCCTTGCGGTAGCGGCGGTCGCTGGTCTGCGCGCCGACCAGCGCCTCGGAGTTCGTACGGGTCAGCTCCCCCAGCCGCTTCGACAGGTACGGCAACTGGCCGCCGTCCTTCATCCGGTGCAGCAGGGTCTGCGTACCGTACGTGCCGGCCGCGAGGACGACCCGGCGGGCCTTGAAGACACGCCCCTCACGTCCTGCGCTCTTGCGTCCGCGGTCCGTGGGGAGCGTCGAGACGGCGAACCCGCCCTGCGAGTCGTCCGTGACGGACACGACGGTCGTCAGGGGGTGGACGACCGCGCCCGCCTTCTCGGCGAGGTACAGATAGTTCTCGTTGAGGGTGTTCTTCGCGCCGTGCCGGCAGCCCGTCATGCACTCGCCGCACTCGGCGCACGCCTTGCGGGCAGGCCCGGCACCGCCGAAGTACGGGTCGTCGACCTGCTCCCCCGGCCGCGCCTTCGCGGTTCCGTCGGCATCCTCGCCGTCACCGAAGAAGACACCGACCGGCGCCATGTGGAAGGTGTCGCCCACCCCCATCCGCCGGGCCGCCGCCTTGAGATGGACGTCCGAGGGGGTCATGGTCGGGTTGAGCCGTACGCCGAGCATGCGCTGCGCCTGGTCGTAGTACGGCTTCAGCTCCTCCTGCCAGTCGGTGATGTCCTTCCACTGCGGATCCTCGAAGAACGGCTTCGGCGGTACGTAGAGGGTGTTGGCGTAGTTGAGGGAACCGCCGCCCACGCCCGCGCCGGCGAGCACCATGACGTTGCCGAGCAGGTGGATGCGCTGGAGGCCGTACATGCCGAGCTTCGGCGCCCAGAGGTAGTTCTTCAGGTCCCAGGAGTTCTTGGGGAGCGTGGCCGGGGTGAAGCGGCGGCCCGCTTCCAGGACACCTACACGGTAGCCCTTCTCCGTCAGGCGGAGGGCGGTGACGGATCCGCCGAAGCCGGAGCCCACGACGATGACGTCGTAGTCGTAAGTGTCCTGGGGCACGATGCTCCTCGTTGAGTGTGCGTGCGGGTGGTGCGTGGTTGCTCGCGCTCACGCGGCGGAGCCGCATGTCGATGCGGCCCCGCGCCCCTGACAGGGCGCGAGCCTCTGGCGGGGCGCCCTACCGAAACCGGAATGCCTTCATGAGCCGCAGGCTGCGGCTCATGAACGCTGCGTACTTCTCGTCGTCCATTCCCAGGGACGGGGCCATCGGCAGCAGGCGCTGCTGGGCGACGGTCTGGGCCTCCGTGTACTTGAGGATGCCCTCGGAGCCGTGGCGGCGGCCGAGGCCGGAGTCCTTCATGCCGCCCATCGGCGACTGGACGCTGCCGTACGCGGGCCCGTAGCCCTCGTTGATGTTGACCGTCCCGGTGCGCAGCCGGGCCGCGACCTTGGCGCCGCGGCGGCCGTCCTTCGTCCAGACCGAGGAGTTGAGGCCGTACGCCGTCGCGTTGGCGGAGGCGATCACCTCGTCCTCGCCCTTGAACCGGTAGATCGAGACGACCGGGCCGAAGGTCTCCTCGCCGCAGACCGCCATCGGCGACTCGACGCCGTCGAGGATGGTCGGCTCGAAGAAGTACGGGCCGATGTCCGGGCGCGCGACACCACCGGCGACGACGGTCGCGCCCTTGGCGACGGCCTCCTCGACGTGCCGGGTCACGGTCTCCAGCTGGCGTTCGCCGACCAGGGAGCCCATCTCGGCGCCGTACGCGAGGGACGTACCGAGGCGCATCGCCTTCGTGCGGGCGGCGAACCGCTCCAGGAACGTGTCCGCGATCGACTCGTGGACGTACAGCCGCTCGATGCTGATGCACAGCTGACCGGCCGACGAGAAGCAGGCGCGGACCGCGCCGGCCGCCGCCCGGTCGATGTCGGCGTCCTCAAGGACCAGCATGGCGTTCTTGCCGCCGAGTTCGAGGGAGACGCCGACCAGCCGGGCCGCCGCGCCCTGGGCGACCTCGCGGCCGGTGCGGGTGGAGCCGGTGAAGGAGACGTAGTCGGCGTGCTTGACGACCTCCGGGCCGATGACCGGGCCCTCGCCGAGGACGACCTGGAAGACGTCGGCCGGCAGGCCCGCCTCGATCAGCAGGTCACGGGCCCACAGGGCGGTGAGACACGTCTCGGTGTCGGGCTTCATCACCACGGCGTTGCCCGAGACGAAGGCGGGCAGCGCGTCGCCGACGGAGAGCTCAAGGGGGTAGTTCCAGGGGGCGATCTGGCCGACGACCCCTCGCGGGTGGCGCAGCTCGGTGACCTTGGTGAGGGTCGGCATGGCGCCCGCGTGCCGCTTGGGCCGCAGGTAGAAGGGGGCGCGGCGGCCGTAGTGGCGGGCCGCGACGGCGACCGCCTGGACCTCCTCGTGGGCGTGCAGCCGGGCCTTGCCGGTCTCCAGCTGGATCAGGTCCAGCACCTCGGCCTGGCGGGCGAGCACGAGGTCGTGGAAGCGGAGGAGGACGGCCGCGCGCTCCTTGACGGGGATCTGGCCCCAGAGGAACTGGGCGGCGCGCGCCCGCTCGTAGGCCAGTTCCACGTCCTGCGGGGTGGACTCCGGCAGGTCGGCCAGCTTCTCGCCGGTGAACGGCGTGTGGTTGGCGGTGCGGCCCGAGCCGACCACGCCACGGGTGAGCTGGGCGATCAGCTCGGGCGTGACCACGTCAGCGGCCGTACGGGCGCCTTCGGGGGCGGGCGCGAGAGGGTTGGTATCGGTCTTTTCCGGGGCCTGTGCCGGGGCCTGCGAGTCCGTCATGAGCCGCAGGGTATGCCCGCCCGAGCTCTTTGGGTACCCGTCGGTAACAGGGTTTCACCGAGTACACACAAGGCGCCAGTGATCACTGGCAGTAAATGGCCTGATCAGGGTGTTGTCCGGTGACGATCAGAGAGGATCGGAGCCCTGCGGAGATTTCCGGAGCGGGTCCTCGCGCCTCACGCCCCGGACGTCACGGCTCGATCTCAAGACGGTCCCGGGCCCCCTTGAACACCGCGGTGCCCCTCTTCTCGTCCGCCGTCCCCTTGGGCATGTCCACCCGCAGCTCGTACATCCGGCTGTCGTCGGTGAGGATCATCAGCTCCATGACCCGGGTCAGATTGCCCTCGGTGTCGTAGGTGGTGTCGGCGAGCACGGCCTCGAACCCGTGGAAGGACGTCGGCGTGTACTGGGTCCTCGACTCGCCGTAGCCCGCCCAGGTGTCGCCCTGGTGCCGCGCCCGGGCCATCGGCGAGCTCGGCGCCCTGTCCCACTGGGTGAGCCGGACCTGGACGACCTCGTCGTTGTCGAAGATCGCCATCCGCGGCTGGTCGTCGGCGCCACCCTGCTCGTGGAAGCGCACGAACTGGCGGGGGAGGTGGAGGACCGCCTTCAGGTCCTTCTCCGGACGGGCGGTCCACACCTCGTCGGCCGTGGGTCCGGTCGCGGTCTCGGGAGAGGTCACGGACGAGTTCACGGGGGCCCTGTCCCCCGCGCTCCGGCCACCACCGTTGTCGCCGTCGCCGTTGAGCGAAGTACCGAGCCAGACCCCGCCCGCGAGGAGCAGGGCGCCTACGAGGGTCCCGCCGATGAGACGCGGGGCGTGGCGGCGAGTCGGTGACGGAGGTGGGGATGGTGACGGGGACGGTTTCGGTTGTGGTTCCGGGAGTACGGCGTCGGGGTGGGTGTTGTCCGAGGCGGGGGTGGCGGCTCGGGCGGGAGCCGGGTCCGGGCCGGCGCTTCCGCCCTCCCCCGTCTCCTCTGCCTCCTCCGGCTCTACGGGCTCTACGGGCTGTGCGGGCTCCACGGGCTCGACGGATGCCGCAGGTGTGTGCCCGAGCCGGACCGTTCCCGAGTCGTCCGCGAACTCGCGTAAGAGGGACGCGTCCTGTGGGGTCGTCAGGTCGCCCCTCGGTGTCGGCCAGCCCTCCGCCACCGCCTCCAGCGAGGCGGCGACCTCGTCGGCGTCCGGCCGCTGGTCCGGGTCCTTCGCCAGGAGCCGGACGATCAGCGGCCCGAGCGGTCCCGCGTGCTCGGGTTCCGGCGGCTCGGCGGACAGGATCGCGGCGAGGGTGGACTCCAGCGTCGTACGCCGGAACGGGGACCAGCCCTCGACGGCCGCGTACAGGCAGACGCCAAGGGACCACATGTCCGCGGCCGGGCCCGCGCCCCGGCCGGACATCCGCTCCGGCGCGATGAATTCGAGGGAGCCCACGAACTCCCCGCTCATGGTGAGGGATTCCTCGCCCTGGATGTGCGCGATGCCGAAGTCGGTGAGCACGACGCGGCCGTGCTGTCCGAGGAGGATGTTCGCGGGTTTCACATCGCGGTGCACGATGCCCTTGGCGTGCGCGGCCTTCAGCGCGCCCACCACGGACAGCCCGATCCGCGCCGACTCGGTGGGCGGGAGCGCGCCGCGCTGGAGCACCTCGTGGAGGGACTCGCCGCGGATCAACTCCATGACGATCCAGGGCAGTCCGTCCTCCACGACCACGTCGTGGATCGCCACGGCGCCGGGATGCTCCACACGCGCCGCCGCCCGTGCCTCGCGCTGCAGCCGGTGGTACGCGCGCTGGTGGGCCGCGTCCCGCGGATCGCCGGGCAGCCGGGGCTCCTTGACCGCGACGTCCCGCCCCACGAGTTCGTCCGCGGCCCGCCATACGGTGCCCATACCGCCCGAGCCGATGCGCTCGGTCAGCCGGTAACGGCCGCCGACCAGGCGCCCCCCGTCATCGCTCATGTCCCATCAGTACCGCGCTGGGACGGAGCTTGTCGATGTTCGGGCCGTGTACGCGGTGGATCAACCGTGGGTCAGGCCGTGGGAGGTGTCCGGTTCGCGGGCAGGGGTTCTTCCCGGGGCAGGGCCCGGTGTTTGGGGAGTGCCGTACGGCCCACCGCAGCCGCGAGTTTGCGCAGCCGGCGCCAGTCCATGGGCGGCTTGGTCTCCGGTACGCCCGGCCGGTTCCCGGGGACGCGTACGCGCAGGGCGCCGGGCTCGATCCGGCACCGTACCGGCGTGGGCAGCATGAGGGCCTCGCCGTCCACGCCGACCTCGATCTCGGGGCGGTCGGCGTCGACGACCACCTCGCGGGCGGTCAGCACCGTGAGCCCGGTGGAGTGCCTGCCCAGCAGCAGCCCGGCGGCCTCGGCGGCGTTCTCGACCCTGACGCCGAGAACGCCGAGGACGCCGGACTCCAGCCGCTCGCGGTAGCCGAGACCCGCCGGATCGTCCATGCGGTAGGGGTTGTTGCTCACCAGGAGGGCCTGCGGCCCGTCGACGACGGTCGCCGCGGTGGCGCCCCCCGCCTCCGTACCTGCCGTCCCGCCCGTCTCCTCCACACGGGCGGTCAGCCGCGGCCCCCGCTGGTGCGTGAGCAGTTCGGGCAGCAGCTCCAGCGTCGTACGGACCTTGTCGTCCCGGTACTCGGGGCTCTGCACGACGACCGCGTACGCCCCGAACGAGGCGTTGTTGACGAAGGGGTACGTGTCGGCGAAGCCGAGGTCGACATGGAGTTCGACACCCTCGTCGGTGAGGGCGTCCAAGCTCGCCGCAGGATCGTTCCGGTCGAGTCCGAGGTCCATGGCGAAGTGGTTGCGGGTTCCGGCGGAGACGACGAGGAACGGCATGCCGTGCTCCGCGGCGACGGCGGCGACCAGCGCCTGCGTACCGTCCCCGCCCGCGACGCCGAGCAGATCGGCGCCGTCCGCGACGGCCTGCCGGGCGAGTTCGGTCACGTCCTCGTGCCGTTCGGGGTCGAGGAGGTGGACCCGCGCCCCGAGCTTCTCGGCCTTCTCCTTCAGCCCGAACCGCTCGACCTTTCCGCCGCCGGACCGCGGGTTCATGATGAGGAAGGGGCTGGTGGGCGCCGGAGTCCGGTGCTCCCGCACGCTCACCGTGTGCGACTTGGTGCTGCTGAGCGCGAACTTGCCGGCCCAGACGGCGAATCCCCACAGGGCCAGGGACACGATGACGACCCAGAGCAGGTTCTCGGCGGCGAAGAACCAGACGACGGCTGCGGGTGTCGCGACGGCCAGCGCCACGGCCGCCGCGCGGGACGGTCCGCGGAGGGTCAGCACCCACCACAGGGCGGCCACGGTCACCGCCGTACCGAGCGCTCCCACCACTACGAGCAGCAGGCTCGCGAGTCCCCCGAACGCGAGCGGCAGCAGCACCGCGGTGCCGGCTGCGGTCAGGGCGCTGCGTGCTGCCCAGCGCTGCCGGGCATGTGCCCGCCCGTCAAGATCCAGGCCCACGCCTGCCGCCTCTCGTGTCCAAACCTGCGCCGTTCCCCGCGCCCCTGAAAGCCAAAAGACTGCGCAGTTCCCCGCGCCCCCAAATAAGGGGGCCCGGGCTGCCGTTGTTTTCAGGGGCGCGGGGAACTGCGCGGGCAACCCCCACCGGGCCGCACCCGACGATCGACGACCCGAGGCAGCAGTATGCCGCTACCGACGCCCGCGTGATGCCACGCCGAGTCACCCACTAGGCATCCGCAGAGGTTCACAACCTGTCGATGTCCAGGTTCGCGATGGCCGTCGAAGCGACCACCCGGCCCCGCGCGGTGAAATCCCCCTTGCCCGGGTAACCGATCATGAGCTTGTACATGTCCCCCGACGTCGTCCTGTAGTACAGGACCTGCATCTCCCGAGGCCGCGGATTCTCGGTGTCCGTGCTGCGGTAGGTGACCGTGTTCCGGGCCGCCTTGCGGTCCTTGTACTTGACGTCGTTGGGGTCGCTCGTGGGCGCCGGTTCCGAGTCCATCCCGAGCCCGTACGCGCCGCTCCGCTTGTACGTCGCGTCGTCCTCGTACATCTCCGCCGACGCCGTCCCGGCGATCTCCCCCGAGGTGTCCTCGGACTTCTTCTCCAGCGACAGGCTGATCCACAGCGTGCCGCTCTGGTCGGTGAACTGCACCCAGTGATCGTCCTTGGGCGCGTCGGGCTTGGGCACGCTCTTCTGGTAACCCGCCGGCACCGCCATGGTGGCGCCCAACGCCTTCACGTCGGTCTTCTTCCAGCCGTCCGGCAGCGGCCCGGCGAACGGATCAGCGATCACCAGGTACGCCGCCACCGCCGCCGCGACGACCACGGCCCCGAGGCCGATCCATCCCTTGCGGCCGACGCGGAACGGCCTGCCACCGGGGTGCGCCCCGTCGGACGCGGGCCGCTGGACGACCTGGGTGGGCGCGAGCTGCGGCGGTCGCGCGGTCTGCTCCAGGAGGGCACGTACCCGCGCGGCGTCCGGACGGCGGTTCGGGTCCTTGTCGAGGAGGCCGTTGATGGCCTCGGCGAGCGGTCCCGTGGCCGCGTTGGGCGGGGCGGGCGTGGCGTTGAGGACCGACTGGAGCGTCGCGGGCGTGTTGCTGCGGCGGAACGGCGACACGCCCTCCGTGGCCGCGTACAGGACCACGCCCAGCGACCAGAGGTCGGAGGCCGGGCCGGGGCGCTGTCCCAGCACCCTCTCGGGCGCGATGAACTCGGGCGAGCCGACGAAGCCGCCCGTGTCGGTCAGATTCGTCTCGCCCTCGATCTGGGCGATGCCGAAGTCGGTGAGGACGACCCGGTCTCCCGTGCCGAGCAGGACGTTGTCCGGCTTGACGTCGCGGTGCAGGATGCCCGCCGCGTGCGCGGACTCCAGCGCGCCGAGCACCTCCAGGCCGATTCTCGCCGCCTCGCGCGCGCCGAGCGTGCCCTCCTGGAGCGCGGCGCCGAGCGAGCGTCCCCGGACCAGTTCCATCACGATCCACGGCCGGCCGTCGACCACGGCGACGTCGTGGACGGTGACGACGGCAGGATGGTCGAGCCGGGCCGCGGCGCGCGCCTCGCGGCGCATCCGCTCGGAGACATTGGCTCGTTCACGTTCGGGAAGATGGTCCGGGACGCGCGGCTCCTTGACGGCGACCTCCCGGTCCACCGTCTCGTCCTTGGCCCGCCACACGGTCCCCATGCCCCCGTGGCCGAGCTTGTCGAGCAGCCGGTACCGGTCCGCGATGAGCCGGCCGGAGCCGGGTTCATGCGGCGCCTGTTGCCCGGGGTGCGCCTGAGGTGCCGGGTACGCCTGCGGTGCCGGGTGCGCCTGCTGCTGCGGTACGGCCTCGGGCACGACCTGCGGAGGTGTGGCGTACGGATTCCCGGGGTGGGGCACGGCGACCGGTGGTCGTGGCGGTTGCAGACCGAAACTCGTCGGTTCGTCGGGTCCGTAAGGGGCTCCCCCGTTGCTGCTCATGGGGTCCATCCTTATCGCGGCAGGTGTCTCCGCTCCACCCTGGATGCTTTCCGGTCACAGACCCGTGACGCACAACGCGTGCTTTACGGTGAAATGCGGCTCATGAGCCCGTACGGGCCACGGTGTCCACCGCGACGTCGAAGTACTCCCGTGCCTCGCGCGCCTGGCCGACCGGCGACGACACCAGCACGTCGTACATCCGGCCGCCCTCCTCCCAGCACAGTTCGTAGATGTGCCGCGCGCCCTCCGCCGCGCTGAAGCCGTCCCAGGTGAACTCCCAGAGCGCGGCGGGCCGCCCGGAGCGGGTGGTCTCGGTGACCCGGCCGTCGCGGTACCCGGGGTAGGTGTCGGGCCCCTTCCCGGCCGCGCGCTCCAGCACCGCGAGCGGACCGCCCGGTTCCGGTGCGGACACCTTGACGCCGATGCGGAAGGTCTTCCCGGCCGACATGTAGTAGACGCGCTCGCTCTGCGCCTCGCGCGTGAAGCCCACGGGGACGGCGAGCGAGAAGCCCGCCGCGTCGTGGACGAGCCGGTATCCCGTGGGCACCGTGCGGCCGGCGGAGGCCGTGGGCCGGGAGCCGGTGCCGCTGGAACCCGGCGTCGGGCCGGTGGCCGTACGGGACGAGGACACCGAACCCCCCGGCGGGGTCGGTCCGTTGCCGCCGTCGCCCAGCAGCAGGGCTGCCGCCGACACGCCCGCCACGGCCATCGCCGCGACGAGGGCCGCCGCGATCAGCACGTTGCGCATCGACGAGGAGACGGCGAAGGGGGCTCTCAGCGGATGCGGCACGGCCGGTTCCGGAACCGATGCCGAGGTGCCGGAATCCCGCCCGGACGCGTCCCGCCGCGGAGGCCTGTAGCCGGGCGGGACCTGCGGCATACGGCCCGTGTCCAGGAAGACCCGTAACAGCCGCTCCGCCTCGATCGCGTCGAGCCGCCGCTCCGGATCGCGTTCGAGCAGGCCGCGTACGACGGGCAGCAGGGGCCCGGCGGCGGCGGGCGGAAGTATGTCGTCGACGACCACCGCGTGCAGTGTGCCGCCCAACGAGTCGCGGCGGAACGGGGATTCGCCGCTGAGGACCGTGCAGAGCAGTGCGCCCAGAGACCACAGGTCGGACTCGGGCCCGGTCCTGAGGCCCGCCATCCGCTCGGGTGCGGTGTACTCGGGCGAGCCCACGAACGAGCCGCTCTCGGTGAGCGTCGTCGCGCCCGCGACCTGCGCGACCCCGAAGTCGGTGAGGACGACGATGCCGGACAGGGTGAGGAGTACGTTCGCGGGCTTCAGGTCGCGGTGCAGGACACCGGCGTCGTGCGCCTTGCGCAGCGCGCTCAGGAGGTCGATGCCCATCCGCGCCGCCTCGACCGGGCCGACGGGCCCCGACCGCGAGATCCGCTCGGCGAGCGAACCTCCTTCGAGGAGGTCCATGACGATGTACGGGCGTTCGTCCTGCTCGACGACGTCGTGCACGACGATGATGTGCGGATGGCGCAACTGCGCGATCGCACGCGCCTCGCGCAGGGTGCGTTCCCGCTGCAGCCGGGACTCCGCCGCCGAGAGCGAGGCGTCGACGGCGAGTTCCTTGACCGCCACCTGCCGGGCCAGCAACTGGTCCGTGGCCCGCCACACGACACCCATGCCACCGCGGCCGATTCTGGCTTCCAGGCGGTAACGCCCCGCGATGACGCGGGCGTTGTCCTCCGGTCTTTCCCCCTCGGTCGCCATGGGCCCCATCATGCCGCAACGGACGGAACCCTTCCGGGTCCCGCCAACGCCGATTGGCCGACAACCGACGCTTCAGGGCCGCGGGGAACAGCGCGGCCCTTTGCCTCCAGGGGCACAGGAAACGGCGCAGCCTTTTACCTTCAGGGGCACGGGGAACGGCGCAGTCTTTTGCCTTTACGCGCGCAGGGAACGGCGCGGTCTCCTACCCCTAGGGGCGCGGGGAACGGCGCAGTCTTTCAGGGGCGCGGGGAACGGCGCGACCAGCCCCCACCGGCCCGCAGCCGACGAACTCCGCACCCCCGCCCTCCGTCCCCACCCCCCCCCGGCAGGGGCGAGCGCACGCTAGGACTCCGGCGGCCGCCACCCGCGCAGAACCGTGTCGAACTGCGACCGAGCAGTCTCCCAGTCCTCCGCGGGCGCGGACATGTAGATCACGCACTCCACCCCGTCCCGGCCGAGATACGCCTGTTCGATGGCCCGCCGCGGCCCGGGAAACTCCGTGTCCTTGCCCAGCGCGGTCCAGGTGAATTCCCACAGCGCCCCAGGACGGTCACGGAAGGTGTTGGACTCCAGCCCGACCTGCTGGTACTCGCTCAGCCGCCCCGATATCTGCTGTTCCAGATCGACGAGATGCCGGTACGGATTGTCGAAGTCCGGCGAGTCGTCCACGGCGATGCGTACGAAGTGCTCGCCGGCGTCGGGCGTGTAGTCGACCTGCGTGCCCTCGACCTGCCGCTTCCAGCCCTCGGGCAGGACGAGGCTGAAACCCCCGGGGTCGTCGACCCGCTCCCACCCGGCGGGCACGTCACCGGTCTGGGCCGCCTCGGTCTGCTTTCCACCGCCCTCGCCGCCCGAGCCCGAGGGGGACGGCGTCCCGGGAGACGAGGAGTGGTTGGAGGACTTCGACGCATCGTCGTCCCCCCAGCCGTCCGCGAGCAGCATCGCCGCGACGCCACCGCCGCCGACGAGCGCCGCCGCCAGCACGACCGCGGCGACGGTACGGAACCGTCGCCGGCCGGGCCCGCCGGCCACCGCAGGCTGGTTCGCGGTGGCGACGGCCGGATCGGGGGCGGGCCGGCCGTGGCTGCCGTACGTGTCGCGGCCGTCCGGGCCGCCGTAGGGGCCCGGCGGATACCGGCCGCCCTGGGACCCGTTGAAGCCGTGCGACCCGTGGGCGACGGCGTGGGTGGCGTCCTCTGACCCGGGAGCGGCGGCGCCCTGCCCGGGCCCGTACGCGCCCGGCAGTCCCTGGCCGTACGTTCCCCGGGGGTCCCGCGCGCCGTCCCCGTGCTGCGTCGGCACGTAGGCCTGCGCCGCGTCGGGTGCCCGCCCCTCCGCGGCCTCGGCGAGCATCTGCTCGGCCTCTTCGGGACCGGGCCGCTCGGCGGGGTCCTTGCGCAGCAGGGCGGTGATGACGGAGGTGAGCGGGCCCGCGTTCTCCGGGGCCTCGGGCTCCTCGCCCACGACGGCCTGCATGGTCGTCAGGGGTGTCGTCCGCCGGAACGGCGATCTGCCCTCGACGGCCGTGTAGAGCGTCGCGCCGAGCGCCCACAGGTCGGCGGACGGGCCCGGGTCCTGGCCGCGGATGCGTTCCGGCGCCAGATAGTCGACCGAACCGACGATCTCGCCGGTGCGGGTGATCGTCGTGTCGCCCTCGACCTGGGCGATCCCGAAGTCGGTGAGCAGCACGCGCCGGTCGTGGGAGAGCAGTACGTTGCCGGGTTTGACGTCGCGGTGCAGTACGCCGGCGGAGTGCGCGGCCCGCAGAGCGCGCAGGACCCACAGCCCGACCCGGGCCGCCTCCCTGGGCTCGATGCGTCCCGCGTCCTTGACGGCGTCGGCGAGCGAGCCGCCCTCGACCAGCTCCATGACGATCCACGGGCGGCCGTCGTGTTCCAGTACGTCGTGCACGGTGACGACGGCCGAGTGGTTGATGCGCGCGGCGGCCCTGGCCTCGGCCCGGGTTCTGGCGAGGAGGACGGCCTGCTCGCTCTCGGACACGTAGAGCGCGGCCGTCAGCTCCTTGATCGCCACGGAGCGGTGCAGCACTTCGTCGCGCGCACGCCATACCCGGCCCATGCCGCCACTGCCGATGGAGTCGGCGAGCCGGTAGCGGCCTGCGAGAAGCAGGCCCTGCATCTGATTCACGTTTCCCCGCAATGCTCTTGACAGGGTCAGACTAAGGACCGATACGCAGCCAGGGAACCGGCGGGGTCCTACGGAGACAGCACTGTGACGGTTCCCACGGATATGAACGAACGGTTGCCGCCCGGTGATCGGGCGCTGGCGGCGAACCGATGTCACGGCCCCACAAGGCCCCTGGCTGCACGGTGTGATGACGCCACATCAACCGGTGACCCGGTACGGCATCGACCGGTGCCCCGGTACGGCATCGACGGGTGGCCCGATACGTCGTCAACCGCCGGTCCGGTACGTCGTCAACCGGTGATCTGGTACGTCGACGACGCCTGCTCGTAGAGCCGCGTCACCTCGTCCCGCTCGGCCTCAGGACCGCGCAGCTGCACCACGTGGTACTTCCCGCCGGCGATGATCACGAGGTTCCGTACGTAGACCTCGCTCCCCGTGGAGTCCTGCCAGGTGAACTGCCCCTCGGCCATGGCCCGTCCGCCCACGTCGATCCGCCGCATCCCGCTGGACGTGGCCCAGGTCGAGTCGCGGAACGGCTGCAACTCCCGCTCGTCCTCACGCTGGTAGGACATCGGATCGCTGCCGAACTCCTCGGTCGTGTCGCGTCCGGGCACGACCAGCAGCTCGAACTTGCCGTGCGAGTAGACGACCTGACCGCGTCCGTTCTTGCCGGTCCGCTCCCAGCCGTTGGCGACCGCCACATGGAACCCCGCGGAGTCCTTGCGCAGGGTGAAGCCCTGTGGGAGGTCGGGGCCGGTGGTCTGGGTCGTCGAACTGGACGAGCGCGTCGGACTCGGACTGCTCTTGCCGCTCGACGTCTTCTCGCCCTGCGGATCGGAGCTCGCGTTCCCGTCCGACCCCGCGCCGGTGTCCCCGGAGTGCCCGGGGGTGGGGGCGACGACGTCCCCCGCGGACCCGGTGCGCTCACCGCCGGACCCGGACTTGGGCATGAACGCCATGGCGTACGCGACGGCCGCGGCCATGACGAGCAGGATCAGCAGCAGCAGTGTCCTGCCGAGCCTGCGCGGCTTGGCCTCCTTGCCCTGCTTGCCCCGCTTGTGGCGGCCGTGCGGGGTGGTCGCGGGCAGCCCCGCCCGACGCCTGCGGACCAGCTCGCCCCGACGGCGTACGACAGGGAGCCGGGTGGGGTCCACCGGCGGTGCCGCTATGACGAACGTGCCCGCCTCCGGCTCGGGCGCCGACCGCACCAGCGAGCGCAGCCAGCCCCGCAGCTCCTCGAAGTCCAGTCGCTCGGTGGGGTCCTGGCGCAGCAGCGACTCCACGACCGGCCGCAGCGGACCGCACTCCTCCGCGAACGCGGGCGGCTCCGCGCACACCAGCTGCACCAGCTCGGCGGTGCTCTCCTCGGGGTAGGGCGCATGGCCCTGTACGGCGCGGAAGAGCAGCGCGCCCAGCGCCCACAGGTCGGTGGCGGGCCCGATCGGGGCCGCCAGCTGCCAGTTCTCGTGCACGGGTCCGGCCTGCTCGGGCGCCCAGCGCTCGGTGACGGGCCCCACGACGGCCATCCGGGCCTGCCGGGCGCGCTCCGCCGCCAGCGCGGTCGCCGGGCCCCGCCGGGCGGCGGAGTTGGAGGCGAGCTGGCTCCACTGTGTGGGAGCCCCGCCGGTGCCGGTGCCCGTCCCCGTGCCGGGGTCCGCGCCCGCGTCCGTACCGGGGGCCGCGGAGGTGTGGTCGGCCGACGGCGCGTACCCGGCGCCGTACGCGGCGACCTCCGTCGCGCGGCCGTCGCCGGTCCCGGCGGCCCCGCCGTTGTTTCCATGGCCGCCGGTGCGGCCGTCGGGGAGCGCGGGAGGCCGGACCTGTCCGGGACTTCCGACGGCCGGGGCCCCGCTGCGCGGCGCCGCGCCGTGCCACGCGCCCGGCATCCCCGCTCCGCCCACCCCGTAAGGGTCGGCGATCTGGCCCGGCGGCGAGGTGTGCTCCGTCCCTTGGCCGGCTATCCGGCCGGAGATCGGCCCCGAGGCCTGACCGGCCTCCGTGTCGCTCCCCCCGGGCAGCGACCGCGCGGCGGGCAACGCCGCGTTCCCGCCGCCCCGCTGCTCCTCCTGCACCCGGGCCGCCGCTCGCGCACCCGCGCGGTAGGCCGCGATGGCTCCGGCCCGCGCGGCCCGTACGTCTCCGCCGGCCTCCAGCGCCCGCTGCGCCATCTCGGACGCGTGCGCCTGGGACTGTGACTGCGTCCGGCTCTGTGCCTGGGTCTGGGACTGGGCATGCGCCTGCGGGACGGGCAACGCGCCTGTGCCGCCGCCTCCGCGCACGGCTTCGACCGCTCCGCGACCGCCGTCCAGCCCGCGCGCTCCGGGCACCGCCTGTCCCACGGCGCGGCCCGGAGTACCGGACTGACCGAGCTGCCCGGCCGCACCCCCGGCCCGGCCCGCCTGCCCGGACGAACCGCCCGCACCCGCCGGACCGGCCTGACCCGCATGTCCTGCCTGGCCTGTCGGCCCGCCCGCCGTTCCGGGCGCACCCTGCCGGCCCGTGCCGCCTTCACCTTCGGCGGGCGGCACCGGGTCGTACCCGCACAGCGCCTCTTCCGCGGCCCCCGCGGCAAGGCCCGTGAGCATCACCCGGCCGTCGTCGCAGACGAGCACCGTGCGCTCGGTGATGTTCCGGTGCACCCATCCGTGCGCGTGCAGCACCCGCAGGGCGGTCAGCACGTCGGAGGCCACCTCGGCGGCCCGGTACGGGCTCAGCGGCCCGTCGGCGAGCAGCGCCGCGAGCTGCCGCGCGGGCACCAGCTCGCTCACTATCCACAGCGAGCCGCCCTCGGCGAACACGTCGAAGACCTGGTCGAGCCGGGGGTGGTCGGGTATCTGCGCCGCGGCCTGGGCGGCCTCGATCGCCCGTCGCACGGCGGGCTCGGTGGGCCGCCGTGTGGTCCGCGCGGACGACCGCCGCACCCCGCCGCCGCGCGTCCCGGCGTCCCGCGCCACGAACCCGTCGGGCAGTCCGTCCGCGTCGAGCACCTCCGCCTCGACGACCTCGGGCAACGGCACCTGCCGGACCAGGACTTCCTGTCCGCTGTAGGTGTCCCAGGCCCGGGACTCGGCCGGCTCGTACTCGTCCGTCGGCGGGAGCGGCAAGCGGTAGCGGTCGGCGAGCACCCGTCCCGCATAGTCGTCCACGATGCCTCCCCCGGCCGCCCGGTTGGTCAAATCCGTTCGCCATGCGTCCCGTTGTGGCTGCAGTTGTGGCTGCGTACGGTCCGCAACCACTCACGATACGTGCCGGAGGCAACCCGTCATGAGGAGATACGAGATCTCAATTGACCCGTGACCCTCAGGACTTCGGTTCGAACGACTTTGTCAGCGTGCGCCACGTGTCCTTGCGAAGCCCGGTGTCCCACTTCGAGTCCTTCGCGGTGTACATGAGCGCATATCCCTGACTGTCATTGACGACGAAGCCGCGGTCTATGGACCGGTATTTCGTGCCGCCGTCCACGTAGGTGAATTCCCAGTCGGCCGTGTTCCAGCCGCGGTAGTCCACCTTCTCTATTCGGATCCGCTGATACTGCGACCGCTGCATGAACTGCTCTTGGTTCTTCCAGTCCGCCACCGGGTCGTCCTTGGGCGTCGTGGTCCAGCCGACCAGCAGCTTCTGTCCGTCGGGACCGGCGAACCGGGCGCCGGCCGCACTCGTGGACTGGTATTTCCAGCCCTTGGGCAGGCCGATCTCGAAGCCCTGTCCGTCCTTGTGCGTCGACTCGACCCCGCTGCCCGAACCGCCCTCGGAGTCGTCTTCCGACCCACCCGATCCACTCGACTCCTCGGAAGCGCTCGGACTCGGCGAACTCTCCTTCGTCGCGCCCCCGCCGGAGGAGTCCGTCTTGTCGTCGTCGTCCGAATCGGTGCCGCTGTTCTCGTCCTGTTTGGTGTCGCTTCCCGCGTTCGCGCCACTGGACGTCGACTTGTCGTCGCCGCCCTTGTTCTCCTTGGCGCCCGAGCCGTCGTCGCCACCCAGCGTGACGGCGAGGATCGTGCCGAGCACGGCCAGCGCCACGACGACCGCGATGATCACCATCGTCCGCCGGGACACCACATCGGTGAGCGGCGCCCTGGACGTGGTGCCCCGCGAGTACGCGGGCCCGGAATCGCCCGGACTTCCGCCCACCGCACTGGAGTTCAGTCCTGAAGCGGCAGCGTCCCGGTTCTTCGCGGAAGCGGGCACACCGGTACCCGCGGCGCCACCGGCGGCGGAACCGGACCGCGCGCCGGAAGCAGCACCTGCTCCGGAGGGCGGGGCGGCAGACGCGGGCGCTGCGGCCGACGCGACCCCCGCGGAAGCCAGGGCCGCCGCGGCGGCCTTCTTCTTGCCGCCGCCCGAAGTCCCCTTCTTCGAGGGGCCCGAGGGCTTGTCCGAGGGCAGGTCCGGCAGCGGCACGACCTTCGTCGCGTCCACCGGCTCCGGCTCGTCCTTGGGCTCGGGCGTGTTGATGATGTCGGTGAGCAGCGCCCGTGCCCCGGCGTCGTCGAGCCGCTGTTCGGGGTCCTTGACGAGGAGCCCGTAGATGACGTTCTCCAGCGGGCCCGCGTTCTTCGGCTGCTCCACCGGCTCCGTCATCACCGCGGTGAGCGTCGCGATGGCGGATCCCTTGTCGTACGGGGGCACGCCCTCCACCGCCGCGTACAACAGGCCGCCCAGCGACCAGAGGTCGGCCGCGGGGCCCGGCTTGTGCCCGCGCGCCCGCTCCGGCGAGATGTACGAGGGCGCGCCGACCAGCATGCCGGTCGAGGTGATGGACGGGTCGCCCTCGACCTGGGCGATGCCGAAGTCCGTGAGCACGACCCGGCCGTCCTTGCCGATGAGCACGTTCGACGGCTTCACGTCGCGGTGCAGGATGCCCTCGCGGTGCGCCGAGCGCAGCACGTCGAGGATGGCGAGGCCCACCTCGGCCGCGCGCCTGGACGTGAGCAGCCCGTCCTCACGGATCACCTCGGCGAGGGACTTGCCCTCGACCAGTTCCATCACGATCCACGGCCGGTCGTCCTCGTCGACCACGTCGTAGACGGTCACCGCGCTGTTGTTCCGGATCCGCGCGATCGCCTTGGCCTCACGGAAGGTCCGGGTGATCAGCCGGCGCTTCTCGTCCTCGTCGATGCGCGGCGGCAGCCGCAGTTCCTTCACGGCGACCGTGCGCCCGAGCGTCTCGTCCTCCGCCCGCCACACGGTGCCCATGCCGCCGCGGCCGAGGACCCCTCCCAGCCGGTACCGCCCGGCGAGGAGACGTCCATCATCGTCCTGACGGGATGCTCCCGACTGCTCCGCCTCCGACATGCGTCCCCTCATGCAACCCGCCCTGACAGAGCCTCCATTGTCACCCACCCGGACACCGTCCGATGCCCCGGGTGCCCCTCCTGGAGGCAACGCTTCCCCGAACCGCCCCTCATCCGTTCCCCACCTGCCCCTCGGCCGGGCTTCTCCCCCGTCATGAGCTGCGACAAGGAAGGATTTCGCTGCCACCGCCGGGGGTTCCGCCTCCTTCGACACCTTCAGGCCGGGTACCCACTTCGCCCGGGCGGAAGCCACCACGAAAGGCCCGGTCGCGGACACGGCCGTGCACAAGGCCGCATACACGGCCGCTTCCGGCGGCGGGCACCTGCGGGACACCGGCCCCTGCCCGCCGCCGAGTTGGACCCCTGCGGCGGCTACCGCGGCTACAGCGGCACGATGTCCGGCGCTCCCAGCCGCGCCGCGTCGGCCGTCAGGTCGTCCGGCTGGCGCTGCGACTCCCGTTCCGCCTCGACGCGCTTCTGGTAGTGCTCGACCTCGCGCTCGATCTGGTCCTTGTCCCAGCCGAGCACCGGCGCCATCAGTTCGGCGGCCTCCCGGGCGCTGCGCGTGCCCCGGTCGAAGGTCTCGATCGAGATGCGCGTGCGCCGCGTGAGCACGTCGTCCAGATGCCGCGCGCCCTCGTGGGAGGCGGCGTAGACGATCTCGGCGCGCAGGTAGTCGTCGGCCGCCGGCAGCGGGTCGCCCAGGGTCTGGTCGGCGGCGATGAGGTCGAGGACCTCCTCGGCGAGTGACCCGTACCGGTTCAGCAGGTGCTCCACGCGCACCACGTGCAGGCCGGTCCTGGCGGCGATCCGCGCTCGCGCGTTCCACAGGGCCCGGTAGCCCTCCGCGCCGACCAGCGGGATGTCCTCGGTGACGCACTCGGCGACCCGCTGGTCGAGGCCGTGCACCGCCTCGTCCACCGCGTCCTTGGCCATCACCCGGTAGGTCGTGTACTTGCCGCCCGCCACGACCACGAGCCCGGGGGCCGGGTGGGCCACGGTGTGCTCGCGCGACAGTTTGCTCGTGGCCTCCGACTCACCGGCGAGCAGCGGCCGCAGTCCCGCGTACACGCCCTGTACGTCGTCGCGGGTCAGCGGGACCGCCAGTACCGCGTTCACATGCTCCAGCACGTAGTCGATGTCGGCGCTGGACGCCGCCGGGTGCGCCTTGTCGAGGTCCCACTCGGTGTCCGTGGTGCCCACGATCCAGTGCCGGCCCCAGGGGATCACGAACAGCACGGACTTCTCGGTGCGCAGGATCAGTCCGCTCGACGAGGTGATCCTGTCCTTCGGTACGACCAGATGGATGCCTTTGGAGGCCCGGACGTGGAACTGGCCCCGCTCCCCGACCATCGCCTGGGTGTCGTCCGTCCACACGCCGGTGGCGTTCACGATCTGCTTGGCACGGATCTCGTACTCCCCGCCGCCCTCGACGTCCTGCACCTTGGCACCGACGACCCGTTCGCCCTCGCGCAGGAAGCCGGTCACCCGCGCGCGGTTGGCGACCTTCGCGCCGTACGCGGCCGAGGTGCGCACCAGGGTCGCCACATAGCGGGCGTCGTCCATCTGCGCGTCGTAGTACTGCAGCGCCCCGACCAGGGCGTCCTTCTTCAGCGCGGGGGCGACGCGCAGCGCGTGCCGCCGTGAGAGGTGCCGGTGCACGGGCAGTCCGCGGCCGTGGCCGCGCGCCATCGACATCGCGTCGTAGAGCGCGACGCCCGATCCCGCGTACAGCCGCTCCCAGCCCTTGTGCTGCAAGGGGTACAGGAACGGCACGGGCTTCACGAGATGCGGTGCGAGCCGCTCAAGGAGCAGCCCGCGCTCCTTCAGCGCCTCCCGTACGAGCGCGAAGTCGAGCATCTCCAGATAGCGCAGGCCGCCGTGGATCAGCTTGCTCGACCGGCTCGATGTGCCCGACGCCCAGTCACGCGCCTCGACCAGTCCGGTGGACAGGCCGCGGGTCACGGCGTCCAACGCGGTGCCCGCGCCCACCACGCCCGCTCCTACGACGAGCACGTCCAGTTCGTGCTCGGCCATCGCCGCGAGTGACCCGGCGCGCTCCGCCGGTCCCAGTGTCGCTGTCCGCACAGTTGCCTCCAGCTGTCTGTCGCGCCGGGCTCACCCGTACGGCGAGGCCCTGCTCACATCCCCCATGCCCAAATTCTGACCGTGATGCCCGCCATCGGCCACCACCGGCGGTCCGCCTGTGGACAACTCTCGATGCCCGGCCCGGCGACTTCCGGAGAAACACAACCGAGCAATCCCGCAAATCGGTCATATTTACTCCTAGTCTGACATTGCGCTCGCCCGTTCTGTCCACAGGGCTTGCGCCCTCACCCCACTCCGGCTACCGCCACTCCGGCTACAGGGAAGGACGGCCCACCGCCATGCCCGCAGACCTCGCCGTCATCGGCCTCGGCCAGCTCGGCCTGCCCCTGGCCCGGGCCGCCGCCACCACCGGTATCCCCACCCTCGGCTACGAGTGCGGCGACCCGGCGCCGCTGGCCGCGGCCGACCTGCGCCGGATGCTGTCCACGGGATTCCGGCGGGCCACGGACCCGGCCGAGCTGGGCCGCGTACGCACCGCCGTCATCTGCGCTCCGACCCCGCGCGGCGCGGACGGGACGCTCGACCTGGGACAGGTGGCCTCCGCCGCCCGCACCCTGGCCGCGCATCTGCGCCCGCACACCACGGTGATCCTGGAGTCCCCCGTGTACCCGGGGACGACCGAGGAATTCCTCCGGCCGCTCCTGGAGGAGGGCTCGGGGCTCCGGGCGGGCCGCGACTTCCACCTCGCGTACTCACCCAGCCGGGTGGACCCGGGCAACCGCGACCACGGCCCCGCCAACACCCCGAAGGTCATCGGCGGGCTCACCCCGGCCTGCACGGAGTCGGCCGCCGCGTTCTACGGCCGGCTCACCGACAAGGTCGTACGCGCGCGTGGACCCCGCGAGGCGGAGACCGTGCAGCTCCTGGAGACCAACTACCGGCACGTCAACATCGCCCTG
Source organism: Streptomyces sp. NPDC127119 (assembly GCF_042677425.1). Lineage (NCBI taxonomy): Bacteria > Bacillati > Actinomycetota > Actinomycetes > Kitasatosporales > Streptomycetaceae > Streptomyces > Streptomyces sp. NPDC127119. The sequence continues at coordinate 46,844 of NZ_JBHXTO010000038.1, forward strand.
GTCAACGAGATGGCCGTCCTCTGCCACGACCTCGGCGTCGACCTGTGGGACGTCATCCGCTGCGCCGAGACCAAGCCGTTCGGCTTCCAGGCCTTCCGCCCGGGCCCCGGAGTGGGCGGCCACGCCGTCCCCCGCGACCTGGCGGGCCCGCGGACCCGCTCCCTGCGCATGGTCGAACTGGCCCAGCAGGTCAACGACCACATGCCCCGGTACGTCATCCAGCGCGCGGCCACGCTCCTCAACGAACACGGCAAGTCGGCCCGCGGCGCGCGCGTGCTGCTCCTCGGCGTCACCTACAAGGCCGACCACGCCGACCAGCAGGGCTCACCCGCCCAGGAGATCGCGACCCGCCTGATGGAACTGGGCGCCGCCGTCAGCTACCACGACCCGCACGTCCCGTCCTGGTCCATCCTCGACCGCCCGGTCCCCCGGGTGGACTCCCTGTACGAGGCCGCAGCCGACGCGGACCTGACGATCCTGCTCCAGCAACACCGCACCTACGACCTGCAAGGCCTCTCGGTAAAGGCTCAGCTCCTCCTGGACACCCGGGGAGCGACTCCTACGGGGGCGGCGCACAGGTTGTGAAAGGGGGCGCGGGACACATCCGAAGCCCCGGCCGCTGGTGGCGAACGACACCCACCGCCGGTACCGTACGGAATTGGGTGGAGCCCACCGCAGGGGTCACTGCGGCAGGCTCCTAGATGGGTTACGGAGTGTCCGCCCCTAGTTGCTATAGGGGCGGCCGCTCACCATCCTGGAATCCACAGGATCCACCTCCCGCGGTGCCGTGCCGTTCGTCGGCCGTATCCGGTACCGTGCAAAAAAAGGTGGAGCCCACCGCAGGGGGTCTGCGGCAGGCTCCTAGATGGGTTACGGAGTGTCCGCCCCTAGTTGTTGTGGGGGCGGCCGCTCACCATCCGAAAATCCGCAGAATCCACCTCCTCCGGCACTTCACCGTCCGCAGACGGATCCGGTCCCAGCGGGTGGGCTTGCGGTGGCGGCCCATGGGCGGCCCCCTTCCACGACGCCACCCAGAGACCCGGTAGGCGGCTCGGCTGGAACTCGGGCCGGGCCCCGAGGGCCGGGGTCCGGAACGATGTCCTTGGAAGGGGGCGCCCACACAACTGGAGCGCCGAACACGGACGTTATCGCCTCGACACGGTCGTTTCCCGCCCATTCGGCGCAAAGGCAACCGTGCGCCCCCTGAACGCGAAACGCGCCCCACCAGGGCCGTTCGGATGCGCGGGCACGCGAAAGGGCCCGGTCACTCACCCTTGTGAGTGACCGGGCCCCTCGTCGTTCGTCGGCTCAGGCCGAGCGCGGCGTCGCGTCAGCGCTTGTGCTGCGAGTCCGCCACCGTGACCTCGACGCGCTGGAACTCCTTCAGTTCGCTGTAGCCGGTCGTGGCCATCGCGCGGCGCAGGGCGCCGAAGAAGTTCATGGAGCCGTCGGGGGTGTGCGAGGGGCCCAGCAGGACTTCCTCGATCGTGCCGACGGTGCCGAGGTCGACCTTCTTGCCGCGCGGCAGCTCCTCGTTGACGGCCTCCATGCCCCAGTGGTGGCCGCGGCCGGGCGCGTCCGTCGCGCGGGCGAGCGGGGAGCCCATCATCACCGAGTCGGCGCCGCAGGCGATCGCCTTGGGCAGGTCGCCGGACCAGCCGACCCCGCCGTCCGCGATCACGTGCACGTACCGGCCGCCGGACTCGTCCATGTAGTCGCGGCGGGCGGCGGCCACATCCGCGACGGCGGTGGCCATCGGGACCTGGATGCCGAGCACGTTGCGCGTGGTGTGCGCGGCGCCGCCGCCGAAGCCCACCAGGACACCGGCCGCGCCGGTACGCATCAGGTGCAGCGCCGCCGTGTACGTGGCGCAGCCGCCGACGATGACCGGGACGTCCAGCTCGTAGATGAACTGCTTCAGGTTCAGCGGCTCGGAGGCGCCGGAGACGTGCTCCGCCGAGACCGTCGTACCGCGGATGACGAAGATGTCGACGCCCGCGTCCACGACGGCCTTGGAGAACTGCGCGGTGCGCTGCGGCGAGAGCGCGGCGGCGGTGACCACGCCCGAGTCGCGCACCTCCTTGATGCGCAGCCCGATCAGCTCCTCCTTGATGGGAGCCGCGTAGATCTCCTGGAGGCGGCGGGTGGCGGTCTCCGCGTCCAGTTCCACGATCTCGTCGAGGAGCGACTGCGGGTCCTCGTGCCGCGTCCACAGGCCTTCGAGGTTGAGGACGCCGAGACCGCCCAGCTCCCCGATGCGGATGGCGGTCGCCGGGGAGACCACCGAGTCCATGGGAGCCGCCAGGAACGGCAGCTCGAAGCGGTAGGCGTCGATCTGCCAGGCGATCGAGACCTCCTTCGGGTCGCGCGTACGGCGGCTCGGGACGACGGCGATGTCGTCGAAGGCGTACGCCCGGCGGCCGCGCTTGCCGCGCCCGATCTCGATCTCAGTCACGTGTGTGGCCTTTCCCTCTTCGGTTCTGCGCGTTCCAGTATCCCCGACACATACGGCGAGGGCGGTCCCGGAGTCTCCGAGACCGCCCTCGAACGGGTTGCTGCTACTGGCCGCGGCTGTAGTTCGGTGCCTCGACCGTCATCTGGATGTCGTGCGGGTGGCTCTCCTTGAGGCCCGCCGACGTGATCCGTACGAAGCGGCCCTTGGTCTCCATCTCGTCGATGCACGCGGCGCCGACGTAGCCCATGGTCTGGCGCAGTCCGCCGACGAGCTGGTGCAGCACGTTCCCGAGGGGGCCGCGGTAGGGCACCTGGCCCTCGATGCCCTCGGGGACGAGCTTGTCGTCGGAGGCCACCTCCGCCTGGAAGTAGCGGTCCTTCGAGTACGACTTGCCCTGGCCGCGGGACTGCATGGCACCGAGCGAGCCCATGCCGCGGTACGACTTGAACTGCTTGCCGTTGATGAAGAGCAGCTCGCCGGGCGACTCCTCGCAGCCGGCGAGGAGGCTGCCGAGCATCACCGTGTCGGCGCCGGCGGCCAGCGCCTTGCCGATGTCTCCGGAGTACTGCAGTCCGCCGTCCCCGATCACCGGGACACCGGCGGCGCGGGCCGCGAGGGCGGCCTCGTAGATGGCGGTGACCTGCGGTACGCCGATACCGGCGACCACGCGGGTCGTACAGATGGAGCCGGGGCCCACACCCACCTTGACGCCGTCGACACCGGCGTCGATCAGCGCCTGGGCGCCGTCGCGGGTGGCCACGTTGCCGCCGATCACGTCGACGCCGACGCTCGACTTGATCTTCGCCATCCAGTTGAGGGCGTTGCTGTTGTGCCCGTGCGAGGTGTCGACGATCAGGAAGTCCACCCCGGCCTCGGCGAGTGCCTGGGCCCGCTCAAGTGCCTCGGGGCTCGCGCCCACGGCGGCGCCCACGAGGAGGCGGCCCTCGGCGTCCTTCGCCGCGTTCGGGTACTTCTCGGCCTTGACGAAGTCCTTGACCGTGATGAGGCCCTTGAGGATGCCCGCGTCGTCGACCAGCGGAAGCTTCTCGATCTTGTGGCGGCGCAGCAGCTCCATGGCGTCGGTCCCGGAGATGCCGACCTTGCCGGTGACGAGCGGCATCGGGGTCATGACCTCGCGCACCTGACGGGAGCGGTCGGTCTCGAAGGCCATGTCGCGGTTGGTGACGATGCCGAGCAGCTTGCCGTTGCCGTCGGTGACGGGGACACCGCTGATGCGGAACTTGGCGCACAGCGCGTCGGCCTCGCCCAGCGTCGCGTCCGGGTGCACCGTGATCGGGTCGGTGACCATGCCGGACTCGGAGCGCTTCACGAGGTCGACCTGGTTGACCTGGTCCTCGATGGAGAGGTTCCGGTGCAGTACGCCGACGCCGCCCTGGCGGGCCATGGCGATCGCCATCCGGGACTCGGTGACCTTGTCCATGGCCGCCGAGAGCAGCGGGATGTTCACGCGTACGTTGCGGGAGATGCGGGACGAGGTGTCGACCGCGTTGGGCAGCACTTCCGATGCGCCCGGCAGCAGCAGCACGTCGTCGTAGGTCAGCCCGAGCGTCGCGAATTTCTCGGGCACTCCGTCGACGTTTGCAGTCATGACACCTTCCCCAAATGGCCTTGATCGGTGCGGATGTCCATGCTAACGGGAAGCATGGCTCTCTCATTCCACGGTTGCGGCCGCCCCCGGGCCTCGTAGGTTCCTACGGGCCGGGCGACCACCCCGTTCAGCGCGGTGCCGCACACCGGTGCCGGCCGGCGCACGTGGACACGTACCGCCGGGGAATCCGCTCCCGCTTCAAGCCGCACGCCCCGGATCGGCGACGCGGACCGCCGGCCGCCGGTCGTGGGGCGAGCCGCGCCCGGAGGAAAAACGCCTACTGCTCGGCGAGGGCCCGCAGGCGGCTGAGCGCCCGGTGCTGGGCGACCCGGACCGCGCCGGGTGACATTCCCAACATCTGTCCGGTCTCCTCGGCCGTGAGGCCCACCGCGATGCGCAGCAGGAGAAGTTCCCGCTGGTTCTCGGGGAGGTTGGCCATGAGCTTCTTCGCCCACTCGGCGTCGCTGCTGAGGAGCGCGCGCTCCTCGGGGCCGAGCGAGTCGTCCGGCCGCTCGGGCATCTCGTCCGACGGCACGGCCGTCGAACCGGGATGCCGCATCGCGGCCCGCTGCAGGTCGGCCACCTTGTGACCGGCGATGGCGAAGACGAAGGCTTCGAAGGGGCGCCCGGTGTCCTTGTAGCGCGGCAGTGCGAGCAGCACCGCCACGCAGACCTCCTGCGCCAGGTCCTCCACGAAGTGCCGCGCGTCGCCCGGAAGTCGGGACAGCCGCGTACGGCAGTAGCGGATGGCGAGCGGGTGGACATGGGCGAGGAGGTCGTGCGTGGCCTGCTCGTCGCCGTCGACCGCACGATGGACGAGCGCACCAATCACCCCATGGGCATTAGCCGCCTCGTCGTCACGCATCGGTCCATGGTGCCTTGGCGTCGTTCGTTCCGTGGCACCGCGTCCGTAGTTGTGCACCGAAGCGTTATGAGCAGGTGCGCCGGAACTCATCTCCTGCGCCCTCCCCTCACGCTCGACCGACTTGTTCCCGAGGAACTCCACACCTCAAGGATGCGGCATCCGCCGGGAAACGGGGATCGGGTGCCCGAACGGCGTCATTCGATCCCCTGTCGGGCCCGGCCCCGCCCGCCTTTCGGCAGGCGGGGAAACCCGTACCCCCGCGGCGGTCCACCTAACGGACCAGGCCCCATCGGAATCCGAGCGCCACCGCGTGCGCGCGGTCCGAGGCGCCGAGCTTCTTGAAGAGCCGGCGGGCGTGCGTCTTGACCGTGTCCTCGGAGAGGAACAGCTCACGGCCGATCTCCGCGTTCGACCGGCCGTGGCTCATGCCCTCCAGGACCTGGATCTCACGCGCGGTGAGCGTCGGCGCCGCACCCATCTCGGCCGACCGCAGTCTGCGCGGCGCGAGCCGCCAGGTCGGGTCGGCGAGGGCCTGGGTGACAGTCGCCCGCAGCTCCGCGCGGGAGGCGTCCTTGTGGAGATAGCCGCGGGCACCGGCGGCGACCGCGAGTGCGACACCGTCCAGGTCCTCGGCCACGGTGAGCATGATGATGCGCGCACCGGGGTCGGCGGACAGCAGCCGCCGGACCGTCTCCACGCCGCCCAGACCGGGCATGCGTACGTCCATCAGAATCAGGTCCGAACGGTCGGCACCCCAGCGGCGGAGGACTTCCTCGCCGTTGGCCGCCGTGGTCACGCGCTCTACGCCGGGCACGGTCGCCACCGCACGGCGGAGCGCCTCTCGGGCAAGCGGGGAGTCGTCGCAGACGAGGACGGATGTCATGGCCGTCCTCCGCAGCTGATGCGCGTCACCTTGGGCCTCCAGGCTGGTACGAAATCGTCACCTGTGCGGTCGACCGACTCGGACGCTTGCCCGAGCGTTTGTTCCTTCAACCGCCTCGCACACTCAACGACGGTCACTCGAAAGAGTTACGGGGCGGTGAGCCACGTTCGGCACTCTACGTGAGGGCGCGGACACGGTGCAGACACGTGCGGCAGACCCTCAAGGTTTCATCACAACCTATGCCCCATTCGGACGCTTTTCGTTCCATTTGCTGGTGTCTGGGGCTAGATTCGCAAAGAGTCATATTTTCATCTCCTTAGATCGTAGATGTACGGTGATGGGCACGTAACCGACCAAAACGGCTACAAGGGGACAAAGCAATGGCAGATTTCTCCCGCCTTCCCGGACCGAACGCGGATCTGTGGGACTGGCAGCTCCTCGCGGCATGCCGCGGGGTCGACAGCTCGCTCTTCTTCCACCCCGAGGGCGAGCGCGGTGCGGCACGGAGCGCCCGTGAGAACTCGGCCAAAGAGGTCTGCATGCGGTGCCCGGTGCGAGCGGAGTGCGCTGCGCACGCGCTGGCGGTGCGCGAGCCCTACGGCGTGTGGGGCGGCCTGACCGAGGACGAGCGCGAGGAACTCATGGGACGGGCGCGCAACCGCCTGGTCTCGGCGTCGAGCGGGGGCGACCCGTCACACCACTGAAGGAACGTTTCTCCGAACCAACACGCGCGCGTGTGCCCCTTCTTCACGTCCCCCGGGGCATACCCCGCGCCGCCTAGGACGAGGACCCCGCGAAACCGGACCCCGTGGAACCCGGTTCAGCGGGCGGCGGCCCTGGCCAGCTGGTCCAGGGTGGCCGCCACGGCGGGCACCTGGGCCAGATCCGGCAGCGTGAGCGCGACGATCTCGCGTCGCACCGCGGGCTCCACCGTCACTGTGCGTGCACCTTTGGGCCGTACGGATTCGATGGCCAGTTCGGGCAGGACCGCGACCCCGAGCCCCGCCCCGACCAGACCGACCACCGCCGGATAGTCGTCGGTCGCGAAGTCGATGCGCGGGGTGAAGCCCGCGCTCTCACAGACCTCGACCAGCTGGGCCCGGCAGCGCGGGCAGCCGGCGATCCACGGCTCGTCGCCGAGGTCGCTTATGGCGACCGTGCCCGCCCGGGCCAGCCGGTGCCCCTCGGGGACCAGACCGACGAGCCGGTCCGTGAGCAGAGGCCGGATCACCAGGTCGTCCCACTCGTCCGGCCCAGCCGCTCCCGGGGCGCCCACCGCGCCCTCGTACCGGAAGGCGAGTGTCACGTCGCAGTCGCCCTCGCGCAGCATCTCCACGGAGCGCGGCGGTTCGGCCTCCTCCAGGGAGACCCGGGTACCGGGGTGGGCCGCGCGCAGGGCGGCGAGCGCGGTCGGTACGAGCGTGGAGCTTCCACTCGGGAACGAGACCAGGCGCACCCGGCCCGCGCGCAGCCCCGCGATCGCGGCGACCTCCTCCTCGGCGGCCGTCAGACCGGCGATGATGCCCGCCGCGTGCCGTACGAGGGCCTCGCCGGCCTGGGTCAGCCGCATCTCACGGCCGGTGCGGATGAGCAGCGGTGTGCCGACGGAGGCTTCGAGCGCCTTCATCTGCTGGCTGACGGCGGGCTGGGTGCAGCCCAGTTCGCGCCCCGCCGCCGAGAAGGAGCCGGTGGCGGAGACGGCACGCAGGACACGCAGATGACGGGCCTCGATCACCCTTCGAGCATAAGCGAATCTTGGATACGGCGAGGAATATCGCGTCGACGCTTTTGGCCCGGATCGCCTAGCGTGCCTTCATGAAGCTTCTGTCTCTGAATCTGGGGCGGCCCGAGGCCGTCGACTACACGGACCAGGCCGAGGGCGTGACCGGGATCGACAAGCGGCCGGTGGACGGGCCGGTCCGGGTCGCCGCGCCCGGTCCGAAGGGCGTCGGCGGGAGCGGTCTCGCCGGGGACGCGGTGTGCGAGCTGCGGCACCACGGCGGCGACGACCAGGCGGTGTACGCCTTCGCGCGCGAGGACCTCGACGACTGGGAACGCGAGCTGGGGCGCCCGCTGTCCAGCGGGATGTTCGGGGAGAACCTCACGACCGAGGGTCTCGACGTGTCCGGGGCGAAGATCGGGGAGCGCTGGCGCATCGGCTCCGAGGTCGTGCTCGAAGTGACGTCCGGGCGCGTCCCCTGCCTCACCTTCCAGGGCCACCTGGGCGAGAAGGGCTGGGTCAGGCGGTTCACGCAGAAGGGGGTGTCCGGCGCGTATCTGCGGGTGATCGAGCCCGGGGAGATACGGGCGGGCGATCCGATCGAGATCGTGCACCGGCCGGACCACGAGGTCACCGCCGCCCTCCAGTTCCGCGCGGTCACCCTCGAACGGACGTTGCTGCCGCGGGTGCTGGCGGCGGGCGACGCCCTGCACCCGGAGGCACGGGAGAAGGCGCTGAGGTACGTCGAGAAGTACGGCGGTCACTAACCTTGGGCCATGACAACGGCTTTGATTACGGGATCGACAGCGGGCATCGGTGCCGCCTTCGCACGGCGGCTGGCCGCCGACGGGCACAACCTCGTGCTGGTCGCGCGTGACACCAAGCGGCTCGGCGAGCAGGCGACGGAACTGCACGACCGGCACGGCATCGAGGCGGAGGTGCTGGCGGCCGACCTGGCGACGGACGAGGGCATCGAGGCGGTGGCCGCCCGTGTCTCGGACCGCAAACACGCGGTCGACCTGCTCGTCAACAACGCGGGCTTCGGCAACAAGGGCCTCTATCTGGACGTACCGATGGCGGACGAGCTGAAGATGCTCAAGGTGCACTGCGAGGCGGTGCTCCGGCTCACCTCGGCGGCGGCCGAGGCCATGCGGGAGCGCGGGCGCGGCGGAGTCGTCAACGTGGCGTCGATGGCCGCGTTCACCCCCCGCGGTACGTACGGGGCGTCGAAGGCGTGGGTCGTGCAGTTCACCCAGGGCGTGGCGAGGGACCTGGCGGGCAGCGGCGTCCGGCTGATGGTGGTGTGTCCCGGGTTCGTGCGGACCGAGTTCCACGAGCGGGCCGGGATGGGCACGGACAACATCCCCGACTGGATGTGGCTGGACGCCGACAAGGTGGTCACGGCAGGTCTCGCCGACCTGGCGCGGGGCAAGTCCCTGTCCATTCCGGACGCGCGCTACAAGGTACTTGCGGGCCTGGCGAAGGTGACGCCGCGGGGGCTGGCCGGCGGGGTCAGCTCCAAGGCGGGCCGCAAGTACGGCCCGAAGTAAGCGTGTTGGTGCCGTTAGGCGTCAGGCGACGACAGCACGAAGGCCCGGTACCCGTCGAAACGGTTACCGGGCCTTCGTCAGGTACTGGCTCAGTCGCACCGCGCCCCGTCAGGGGCGGGGAACCGCGCGACCAGCCCCCACCGGACCCGCGGTCACATCCCCGCACGTCCGGCGGAGCGCTCGGCGGAGCGCCTAGTGCGAGTGCCCGTGGCCACCGTGACCGGCCTCGGCCTCCTCCTCCGCCGGCTTCTCGACGACCAGGGTCTCGGTCGTGAGGAGCAGGGAGGCGATGGACGCGGCGTTCTCCAGGGCGGAGCGCGTGACCTTGACCGGGTCGATGACGCCGGCCTTGACCAGGTCGCCGTACTCGCCGGTCGCGGCGTTGAAGCCCTGACCCTTGTCGAGGTCGGCGACCTTGGAGGTGATGACGTAACCCTCCAGGCCGGCGTTCTCGGCGATCCAGCGCAGCGGCTCGACGGCGGCCTTGCGGACGACGGCGACACCGGTCGCCTCGTCGCCGGTCTTGCCGAGGTTGCCTTCGAGGACCTTCACGGCGTGGACGAGCGCGGAGCCACCACCGGAGACGATGCCCTCCTCGACCGCGGCGCGGGTCGCGGAGATGGCGTCCTCCAGACGGTGCTTCTTCTCCTTGAGCTCCACCTCGGTGGCGGCGCCGACCTTGATCACGCACACGCCGCCGGCCAGCTTCGCGAGGCGCTCCTGGAGCTTCTCGCGGTCCCAGTCGGAGTCCGTGGACTCGATCTCGGCCTTGATCTGGTTGACACGGCCGGCCACGTCGGCGCTGTTGCCGCCGCCGTCGACGATGGTCGTGTCGTCCTTGGTGACGGTCACGCGGCGGGCGGTGCCCAGCACGTCCAGGCCGACCTGGTCGAGCTTGAGGCCGACCTCCTCGGCGATGACCGTGGCGCCGGTGAGCGTCGCGATGTCACCGAGCATGGCCTTGCGGCGGTCGCCGAAGCCGGGGGCCTTGACGGCCACCGCGTTGAAGGTGCCGCGGATCTTGTTCACGACCAGGGTCGACAGGGCTTCGCCCTCGACGTCCTCGGCGATGATCAGCAGCGGCTTCGACGCGTTGGTCTGGATGACCTTCTCAAGCAGGGGAAGCAGGTCCTGGATGGAGGAGACCTTGCCCTGGTGGATCAGGATGTACGGGTCGTCGAGGACGGCCTCCATACGCTCCTGGTCGGACACCATGTACGGGGACAGGTAGCCCTTGTCGAAGGCCATGCCCTCGGTGAAGTCCAGCTCCAGACCGAAGGTGTTGGACTCCTCGACGGTGATGACACCGTCCTTGCCGACCTTGTCCATCGCCTCGGCGATGAGCTCGCCGACCTGGCTGTCCTGCGCGGACAGACCGGCGACGGCCGCGATGTCGGACTTCTCGTCGATCGGGCGCGCGGTCGCGAGGAGCTCCTCGGAGACCGCGGCGACGGCCGCGTCGATGCCCTTCTTGAGGAGGGCGGGGGACGCGCCGGCGGCGACGTTCTTCAGGCCCTCGCGGACGAGCGCCTGGGCCAGCACGGTGGCGGTGGTCGTACCGTCACCCGCGATGTCGTTGGTCTTGGTCGCCACCTCCTTCACCAGCTGGGCGCCGAGGTTCTCGTACGGGTCGTCGAGCTCGACCTCGCGGGCGATGGTGACGCCGTCGTTGGTGATGGTGGGGGCGCCGAACTTCTTGTCGATGACGACGTTGCGGCCCTTGGGGCCGATCGTCACCTTCACGGTGTCGGCAAGCTTGTTGACGCCGCGCTCAAGGGCGCGACGGGCGTCCTCGTCGAACTTCAGGATCTTCGCCATGGAGCTGATTCAGTCCTCTCAAAAAACGAACGGCGCCCCCGGCACCCGGCGCTTTTTAGTACTCGTGTTCAGTACTCGCTGGGGCCAGGGGCGCAGTTCAAAGCAAACCTGGGTGAATTACTTCTCGATGATCGCGAGTACGTCGCGGGCCGAGAGGACGAGGTACTCCTCGCCGCTGTACTTCACTTCGGTGCCGCCGTACTTGCTGTAAAGCACGATGTCGCCGGTCTTCACGTCGAGCGGAAGCCGCTCGCCGTTCTCGAAGCGGCCCGGACCAACGGCCAGGACGACGCCCTCCTGGGGCTTCTCCTTCGCCGTGTCCGGAATGACCAGGCCAGAGGCGGTGGTCTGCTCGGCGTCGAGCGGCTGGACCACAATGCGGTCCTCGAGCGGCTTGATGGCAACCTTGGAGCTGGTGGTCGTCACGATCCGACCTCCCCCTTCGGAGATCTCACGGGGTTAACTGTCTGAGGTGGCGACCAGGTGGATCCGTCGTCGCGGGTGCCGGACCTGCCCGTCGCTATTGGCACTCTCCTGCGGTGAGTGCCAGAGCCGAGACTATGACTGCGATTAGCACTCGGTCAAGCGGAGTGCCAGTTGCCTCCGGCGGTTGGCGGTATCCGGGCGGGTCGGAATCGGGGGTTGCCGCCCCTGGGCCTGCGCCCCCGGCCCCCTGTTGTCCTCAAGCGCCGGATGGGCTGGAGCGTGGTCGGCTGCGACCTGGTGGGGGCGCACCCAAAGGATTGCGCAGTTCCCCGCGCCCCTGAAAAACGCCCGCGCCCGCCCTTCCCCCGCCCACCTTCCGCACTCTCCCCTCTACCCCCACCCCCCCAGGGGCGCGGGGAACTGCGCAAAGGGGGGCGAGGGGGCGCAGCCCCCATGCGTGAACGGGACGGGTAGGGGCGGCGGGGGCGAGAAAAAGCCGGCGCCCCTACAGGTAGTCCTCCAGGCGCCCCACAGCGAACCCCTGCTCCTGGACGCGGCGCAGCATCCCGACGGTCGCCCCCGTCAACGCCCCACCCCCCTCAGGACAGTGAAGAATGTCCCCCGCCCGCAACCGCGCAGGATCCCGCCAGAGAACAACCGCAGCGATCCCACAATCCCCCGCGGCCCGCAACGTGTCGCCGTTGTATTCGCCGTACGGCGGCCGGAACAGCCGGGGCCGAATCCCGAACCGCCGCTTCAGCTTCTCCTGCTGCCCGCAGATCTCCGCCCGCTGCCCCTCGTACGGCAGCCCCGGCAGATACGGATGATCGAGCGTGTGGTTCTGCACGCTCGCACCGACCGCCCGCAGCCGGCCGAAGTGCGCGTACCCCGGCCCCACGACGCTGTCCGTGAGGAACACGCTCACCGGCAGCCGCAGCTCCCGCACCATGTCGACGAACCGCGGATCCCTCTCCGCGCCGTCGTCGAAAGTCAGGAAGACGACCTTGTCGCGGGTCGGGACGCGGTCCACCACGGGCGGCAGGCCGGGCCCCGCGGCCCGTAAGGCGGGCCGCGGGACGGACGGGCCCGGCGCGCGGGCGAGCGGGGCGCTCAGCCCCCAGCGGCGGTACGCGTCCACCGGGGGCCCGTGTGTGCGTACCTTCTCCGCCGCCTTCTTGCCCAGCCGTTCGATGGGGTCGACGGACTGGGCGCAGCCGGCGAGACAGAGCACGCCTGCCAGAAGTGCGGCGGTGGCCCCCCGGCGCCTCACAGGTAGTCCTCCAGGCGTGCCACCGCGTACCCCTTGTCGGTGATCAGCTTCAGGAAGCGGCGGACCATGTCGGGCATCGTGCCCTGCCAGTCCTCCTTGCCGCGGAAGTGGCTGAGAACGATGTCTCCGGGGCGCAGGTCGCGGTCCCACTCCCGGTACTCCCAGTGGTCGACGAAGACCTCCTCGTTCCAGAGGGGCGCCGCCTTGATGCCGCAGGCCTTGGCGGCCCGCAGGGTGTCCTCGTTGTAGTTGCCGAAAGGCGGGCGGAAGAGCGTCGGCCGCTTTCCGTACCGCTTCTCGATCACGTCCTGCATCCCGCAGATCTCACGCTTCTGCGCGGCGTACGACAGTCCGGGCATATAGCGGTGGTGGAGGGTGTGGTTGTTCAGGGAGACGCCCGTGGCCTGCATCTTCTTGAAGTACCCGTAGTCCTCCTTGACCAGGTAGTCACTGAGGAAGGCGGTGTACGGGATCTTCAGCTCACTCATCATCCGCAGGAACGCCGGGTCCTTCTCGGCGCCGTCGTCGATGGTGAGGAAGACGACCTTGTCCTTGGTGGGGATCGTCGTGAAGACGGGGGGCAGCCCTTCGTGGTCGTCCACCTCGAAGCCGTCACGGGTGTCGATGTGCGGCTTCTTCGCCGGGGCGAGCGGGGCGGGCAGGGGGGCCTTGTGGAGGCCCCATCTCTTCACCGCAGCGGCGTGGGCGCGTTGTTCCTGGCGGAGTTTGGCCGCTGCCTGTTGGCCTGCGGCCGGCTTGATGTCCTTGTGGGTGCGGTCGGGGCCCACGCAGCCTGTTGCCATCGCGGTGGCTGCCAGCAGGGTCAGGGCCGTGCGTGCCGTGCGGGACCGACGGACAGTCGACCGCGGGCCGGTGGGGGCCGGCCGCGCAGTTCCCCGCGCCCCTGACGGGGCACCGGCGGTGGCTGCCAGCAGGGTCAGGGCCGTGCGTGCCGCTGCCCGGGACGGGTGGGCGGTCGACTGCGGGCCGGTGGGGGCGGGCCGCGCAGTTCCCCGCGCCCCTGACGGGGCACCGGCCGTGGCTGCGAGCAGGGTCAGGGCCGTGCGTGCCGCGCGGGACCGACGGACAGTCGTCCGCAGGCCGGTGGGGGCCGGTCGCGGAGTTCCCCGCGCCCCTTTCGGGGCGCTCGTCCGGACCCCGTTTGCGGCGTTGATGTGGGATTGTCTTACAAGTCGCATGGGGTCGGATACTCCCAGGTCAAGGGGCCTTCTCCGGGGCGACACCGCCGTCGCGCGCGTGCCGTCCACCGACTGGCCCACAATGGGGCGGTGAACGACCTCGATCCGCCGGACTCCCCGCTCGCCTCCTTCGCCGCTCTGCGTACGTCCGAGGGGCGTGCCCTGCTCGACGAGGTGCGCGGTACCGAACCGGCCCAGGAACTGGCCGTGGCGACGCGGCTGCGGCGTGATCATCCCGTCGGGCTCGTGTCGGCCGCGCTCGGACAGGCGCGGCTGCGGCAGCGGGCCGTCGCGAAGTTCGGGGCGGCGGACGCGGCGGAGATGTTCTTCACGCCGAACGGGGTCGAGCAGTCGACCCGGGCGAGCGTCGCCGCGTACCGTGCCGCGCGGTTCAGGGACCTCGGGGTGCGGTCCGTGGCCGACCTGTGCTGCGGCATCGGCGGTGACGCGATCGCGCTCGCCCGTGCCGGGATCCGGGTCCTCGCCGTCGACCGGGACCCGCTGACCGCGGCCGTGGCCCGCGCGAACGCCGAGGCGCTCGGACTGGCGGAGCTGATCGAGGTGCGCGAGGCCGATGTCACCGAGGTCGACACCGCCGGGTACGACGCCGTGTTCGTGGATCCGGGGCGCCGGGGCGGGCGCGGGCGGATCTTCGACCCCGAGGCCTACTCACCGCCCTTGTCGTGGGCCGTCCGGGCGGCCCTCAAGGCGCCTCTCGCCGCGCTGAAGATCGCCCCCGGCATTCCGCACGAGGCCGTGCCCGCCGAGGCCGGGGCCGAGTGGATCTCGGACGCCGGGGACGTGAAGGAGGCCGTGCTGTGGTTCGGCACCGGGGAGGCGGGCACGGTCCGCGCGACCCTGCTGCCCGCCGCGCGGACCCTCCTCGGCCGCGGACTGCCCGATCCCGCGGTACGCCCCGTGGGGCGTTTCCTGTACGAGCCCGACGGCGCCGTCATCCGCGCGCATCTGGTCGCCGAGGTGGCCGCGGAGCTGGACGGCGGAGGGCTGGTCGACGAGACCATCGCCTACGTCACCGCGGACTCCGCGACGGCCACCCCGTACGCGACCGCCTACGAGATCACCGACCAGCTGCCCTTCGGCGTCAAGAAGCTCAAGGCACTGCTGCGGCAGCGCGAGGTGGGCGTCCTGACCGTGAAGAAGCGCGGGTCGGCCGTCGAGCCGGAGGAGCTGCGGCGCAAGGTGAAGCCGCAGGGGCCGCACTCCGCGACCGTGTTCCTGACGCGGGTGCAGGGCGCCCCGGCCATGCTCCTGGGGCACCCCCTCACCACACCCGGAAACTAACCGTCCAGCTGCTCCAGGGTCGCGTTCGACGGGCCCCTGCGGGACTGCTCGTCGCGCGCCACGTCCTCGGCGGCGGCCAGCACCCGTACCGAGTTCTGCCAGGTCAGCTTGGCGAGGTCCGGCTTCGACCAGCCGCGGTCCAGGAGCTCCGCGATCAGGTTCGGGTAGCCGGAGACGTCACCGAGGCCGTCCGGGGTGAACGCCGTACCGTCGTAGTCCCCGCCGATGCCCAGGTGGTCGACGCCCGCCACCTCACGCATGTGGTCGAGGTGGTCGGCGACCGTCGAGACGGTCGCGACCGGGCGGGGGGTGGACTCCTCGAAGGCCTGGTGGACCTTCATGGCCTCGGCGGTCGAGTCGAGGTGGTGGAAGCCCTTCTCACGCATGTTCTCGTCGGCGGCCTCCGTCCAGTCGACGGCGGCCTGGAGCACGAACTTCGGCACGAACGTCACCATCGCCACACCGCCGTTGGCGGGCAGGCGCTCCAGGACGTCGTCCGGGATGTTGCGCGGGTGGTCGCAGATCGCGCGCGAGGACGAGTGGGAGAAGATCACCGGCGCGGTGGAGGTGTCCAGCGCGTCCCGCATGGTCGTGGCGGCCACATGGGAGAGGTCCACCAGCATGCCCAGGCGGTTCATCTCGCGTACGACCTCGTGGCCGAACGGCGACAGGCCGTCGACGACCGGCTCGTCGGTCGCCGAGTCCGCCCAGGCGATGTTGTCGTTGTGGGTGAGGGTCATGTAGCGGACCCCCAGCTCGAACAGGCCGCGCAGGGTGGCGAGGGAGTTGTCGATGGAGTGGCCGCCCTCGGCGCCCGTCAGCGAGGCGATCCGGCCCTCGGCGCGCGCCGCCTCCATGTCGGCGGCGGTCAGGGCCGCGCGCAGATCGGCGGGGTAGCGCTCGATCAGCTGCCGTACGCAGTCGATCTGTTCGAGGGTCGCCGTGACCGCGCCGGGCAGGTCCGAGCGCACGTACACCGACCAGTACTGCGCGCCGACGCCGCCCGCGCGCAGCCGCGCCAGGTCGGTGTGCAGGTGCGCGCTCTGGTCGGCGGCGATGTCGCGGGCGCCGATGTCGTAGCGGACCTGCTCGCGCAGCGCCCAGGGAAGGTCGTTGTGGCCGTCGACCACGGGGAAGTCGGCGAGGAACGCGCGGGCTTCTTCCAGAGAAGGCATGGTGGTCACGTCCGTCACTTTCCGAAGCCGAAGCCGCTGCCCGTGCCCGCGCCGCTCTCGACCTTGGAGCGCAGCCGCTTGCCCTTCTCGGTGGCCTGGTCGTTCAGCTCCTGCTGGAAGTCACGCATCCGGGCGAGGAGTTCCTCGTCGTGCGTGGCCAGGATGCGGGCGGCGAGCAGGCCCGCGTTGCGCGCGCCGCCCACCGAGACCGTGGCGACCGGGACACCGGCCGGCATCTGGACGATCGACAGCAGCGAGTCCATGCCGTCGAGGTACTTCAGCGGGACCGGTACGCCGATCACGGGCAGCGGGCTGACCGAGGCGAGCATGCCGGGCAGATGGGCCGCGCCGCCCGCGCCCGCGATGATCGCTTTCAGGCCGCGGCCGGCCGCCTCCTCGCCGTACGTGATCATCTCGCGGGGCATCCGGTGGGCGGAGACCACGTCGACCTCGTACGCGATCTCGAACTCGTCGAGGGCCTTCGCGGCGGCCTCCATGACGGGCCAGTCGGAGTCCGACCCCATGACAATGCCTACGACAGGACTCATTCGGTGATCGTTCCTCTGAGGTAGCCGGCTGCGTGACGGGCGCGCTCCAGCACGTCGTCGAGGTCGTCGCCGTAGGTGTTGACGTGGCCCACCTTGCGGCCGGGCTTCACGTCCTTTCCGTACATGTGGATCTTGAGCTGGGGGTCGCGTGCCATGCAGTGCAGGTACGCGGAGTACATGTCGGGGTAGTCGCCGCCCAGGACGTTCACCATGACCGTCCACTTCGCGCGCGGGCGCGGGTCGCCCAGGGGCAGGTCCAGGACCGCGCGGACGTGGTTGGCGAACTGGGAGGTGATCGCGCCGTCCTGCGTCCAGTGGCCGGAGTTGTGCGGGCGCATGGCCAGTTCGTTGACGAGGATGCGGCCGTCACGGGTCTCGAACAGCTCGACGGCGAGATGGCCGACGACGCCGAGTTCCTTCGCGATGCGCAGGGCCAGTTCCTCGGCCTTCAGCGCCAGCTCCTCGGAGATGCCGGGCGCGGGCGCGATCACCGTGTCGCAGACCCCGTCGACCTGCTGGGACTCGACCACCGGGTACGCCACGGCCTGGCCGTGCGGCGACCGTACGACGTTGGCGGCCAGCTCGCGGACGAAGTCGACCTTCTCCTCCGCGAGGACCGGGACGCCGGCCCGGAAGGGGTCCTCGGCGTCGGCCGCGGACCGCACGACCCACACGCCCTTGCCGTCGTACCCGCCGCGGACGGTCTTGAGGACGACCGGGAAGCCGTCCCCCTCGGCCCCTTCGGGGAGCCCTTCCGCCGCGAACGCGGCCACGTCGGCGGGATCGCTCACGATCCGGTGCCGTGGGCACGGCACCCCGATCTCGACGAGCTTCGCGCGCATCACGCCCTTGTCCTGGGCGTGCACGAGCGCGTCGGGGCCGGGGCGCACGGGGATGCCGTCCGCCTCCAGTGCCCGCAGATGCTCGGTGGGTACATGTTCGTGATCGAACGTGATCACGTCGCAGCCCCGCGCGAAGGCCCGCAGCGTGCCGAGGTCGCGATGGTCGCCTACGACGACCTCGCTGACCACCTGCGCCGCAGAGTCCTGGGGGGTGTCACTGAGGAGCTTGAACCTGATGCCGAGCGGGATGCCAGCCTCGTGCGTCATACGAGCGAGCTGACCGCCGCCGACCATGCCGACTACCGGGAACGTCACACCCCCAGGGTATCGGCCGTTTCGAGCCACCCCGTCGCGCGCCCGTTCATCGGAAATTGTGCGGGTTCATCACATCCGGGCCACATCTTCGAGTCCGGGCCGGGCACCCGGGGGAACCGCTGGTTAGCATGGCTGAGTCGACGAAGGTTGACGAAAATGACGGATCCGACGAGACGGGGGCTGGGCGACACCATGGGCACAGCTGGTAAACGCGGGGCTCATGCCGGGCAGGCCAGCGTTGTGCGCCTCCGGATCGAGCGCCTGACCAGGGAGATCGCCAAGTTCGGCGCGGTCGGCGGAGCCGGTCTTCTCGTCAACCTGATCGTCTTCAACCTGGTACGCCACACGACCGACCTGCAGGTCGTACGGGCCAGTGTGATCGCCACGGTCGTCGCCATCGTCTCGAACTACATCGGTTTCCGCTACTTCACGTACCGCGATCGCGACAAGAGCGGCCGTACGAAGGAGCTGACGCTGTTCGTGCTGTTCAGCGCGGTCGGGCTCGTCATCGAGAACGGGTTCCTCTTCGCCGCGACGTACGGCCTGGGCTTCGACAGCCCGCTGGCGAGCAACGTCTTCAAGTTCGTCGGCATCGGCATCGCGACCCTCTTCCGCTTCTGGTCGTACCGCACGTGGGTCTTCCGGGTCGCCCCGATCCACACCCCGGCACCCGACGCGGACCCGTTCCCGGAGCCCCCGACCCCGTACCTGGCAGAAGGCCACCCGCCCCGGCCCGTCCGCCAGGTCCAAAGGGTCCGCTGACCCCCATGAGCCCCTAAGGGGCGCGGGGAACGGCGCAGTCTTTTGGTTTTTCGCCCTTCAGGGGCGCGGGGAACTGCGCAGTCTTTCGCTTTCAGCTTTTAAGGGGCGCGGGGAACGGCGCAATCCTTTGCCTTGAGGGGCGCGGGGAACTGCGCGACCGGCCGCCCACGGCGCCGCACCTCTCCACCACGCGACGCCACCCGAACACAAGCCGAACCGAGGGCCCCTAACGGACCGTGGGTTCGTCGCCGTCCCGCCGTTTCAACGGCGTACGAGACAAGAACAACCCGAACACCGGCGGCTGAGCCTGAAGCATCTCCAGCCGCCCCCCGTCCGCCTCCGCGAGGTCACGGGCGACAGCGAGCCCGATCCCCGTGGAGTTGCGCCCACTGATCGCCCGCTCGAAGATCCGCGCACCCAGATCGGCCGGCACCCCCGCCCCCTCGTCGGTGACCTCGATCACGGCCTGGTTGCCGGTGACCCGTGTCCGCAGCGCGACCGTCCCACCGCCGTGCATCAGCGAGTTCTCGATCAGCGCGGCGAGGACCTGGGCCACGGCCCCCGGCGTCCCGACGGCCTGCAGATGGTGCTTGCCCGAGCTGACGATCGCGCGGCCCGCGTTGCGGTAGGCCGGGCGCCACTCGGCGAGCTGCTGCTTGATGACCTCGTCGAGGTCGAACGTGACGGCGGAGCCGGTACGCGGGTCACGGGCGTTGGTCAGCAGCCGCTCCACCACGTCGGTGAGCCGCTCGACCTGCGCCAGCGCGATGGTCGCCTCCTCCTTGACCGTGCTCGGGTCGTCGGTGAGGGTGATCTCCTCCAGCCGCATGGACAGCGCGGTCAGCGGCGTACGCAGCTGGTGCGAGGCGTCGGCCGCGAGGCGCCGCTCGGCCGTCAGCATGCGGGCGATGCGCTCGGCCGAGCCGTCCAGCACATCGGCGACCCGGTCCAGTTCCGGCACCCCGTACCGCTTGTGGCGCGGGCGCGGGTCCCCCGAGCCGAGCCGTTCCGCGGTCTCCGCGAGGTCGGTCAGCGGGGAGGTGAGCCGGTTGGCCTGGCGTACCGCGAGGAGGACGGCGGCGATCACCGCGAGCAGGGCCACCGCGGCGATGATCAGCAGCGTCCGGCCGACCTCACGGGTGACCGCCGAGCGCGCCTCCTCCACCGTGACGGTCTCGCCCTCCTCGCCCTCGCGGGTGGAGGTGATGACGTCACCGGTGGGCGGCGTGCCGATGTGGATGGAGTCGCGGCCCGGGATCTCGATGCGCGCGTACCGGTCGCCCGTGACCTGGTCCTTGAGGACCCGGGCGTTGACCTGCTCGTCGCCGAGGATGCGGCTGTCGACGATGCTGACCAGCCGTACCGCCTCGGAGTCCACCCGTTCCTGGGCGCTGTTGCTGATCGTGCGGGTCTCGACGATGACGAGCGAGACCCCGAACACGGCGATCACCACCAGCACGACGGCCAGCGTGGAATTGATGAGACGGCGACGCACAGGTCCCTCCGGGCTACTGATGATCCGGGCTGGGCCCACGCCCCGTCAGGGGCGCGGGGAACTGGGCGACCAGCCACGCACGGCCCGCTGCCGCGCACCCACCGACGACACGACGGCGAGGGGGCGCGGCCGACAGCAACGGGTCAACTCTTCTCGAAGCGGAAGCCCACTCCTCGTACCGTCGCGATGTACCGCGGATTCGCCGCGTCGTCCCCCAGCTTCTTCCGCAGCCAGGAGATGTGCATGTCGAGCGTCTTGGTGGACGACCACCACGTGGTGTCCCAGACCTCGCGCATCAGCTGGTCGCGCGTGACGACCCGGCCGGCGTCCCTGACGAGCACCCGGAGCAGGTCGAACTCCTTGGCCGTCAGCTGCAGCTCCTCGTCGCCCATCCACGCCCGGTGCGACTCGACGTCGATCCGCACCCCGTGGGTGGCGGGCGGCTGCTGGGGCTCGGCCGCGCCGCGCCGCAGCAGGGCCCGTACGCGGGCCAGCAGTTCGGCGAGGCGGAAGGGCTTGGTCACGTAGTCGTCGGCGCCCGCGTCCAGGCCCACGACGGTGTCCACCTCGTCGGCGCGCGCGGTCAGGATGAGGACCGGCACGGTCATCCCCTCGGCGCGCAGCCGCCGGGCCACCTCCAGGCCGTCCATTCCGGGCAGCCCGAGGTCGAGCACGACCAGATCGATACCGCCCTGGATGCCCGCGTCGAGCGCGGTGGGTCCGTCCTCGCGTACCTCAACCTCGTACCCCTCGCGGCGCAGGGCGCGAGCCAGGGGTTCCGAGATGGACGCGTCGTCCTCGGCGAGCAGTACTCGGGTCATGAACTGATGGTAGTCCGCCGTGGAGCGGCGCAGTGAGGGTGATCGACATCCGTGTTGGCCGGGCCCCCTCCGCACCGTGCGACCCTGGGGTTGAGGATGTAAATCTGTGAACGGCCTTCGAATCAGGCGCATGGTTCCATCCACACCTGTGATCCATCTCTCAAGTCATGCCATATGCGGCATTGATGTGGCGTAGGGCCTTATGGTGACCAGACGCCTGTAGCAGCACACAGGGACCTTTGGCGAAAGCTTCACGCTGAAGGTCTCTTTTGTGTGCGGGCTGGTGTCTACCAGCCTTGGAAGGAATGACCTGTGGCCGGGCCCGGCGCGTGAGAACGCGCGACGGGCGTGGATCCCGGTGGTCGTCGTCCACCGCTCCGACCTCGTCGACCGAGGACGGAACGGACTCCCCGTGGGCGTGGGGCGGGACGGCCGACCCGCCGGTGCCGGCCGCCTCCCCCACCGGGCGCGCAACCCCATTCCGCTCGAAACGGCCTCCGCTGCGGCGGTGTCCGCCTCGGCGGCGCGTCCCGACCAGCAAGGAACGACCATGGCGTCCAGCCTGACGAAGGACTCGGTCTCTCCGGGCACCCCCGGTTCCGGACACGAGAAGACCTTCTTCGGCCACCCCCGCGGACTGGCCACACTCTTCATGACCGAGATGTGGGAGAGGTTCTCCTACTACGGCATGAGGGCACTGCTCCCGCTCTACCTGGTCGCGCCCGGCGGCCTGCACCTGAGCGCGACCACCGCGACCGCGATCTACTCCGTGTACCTGTCGCTCGTGTACCTGCTCGCCCTCCCCGGCGGCTGGTTCGCGGACCGGGTGCTCGGCCCCCGCAAGACCGTCGCCGTCGCGGGACTGGTCATCATGCTGGGCCATCTGACGCTGGCGCTGCCCTCGTCCGGCACCTTCTTCGCCGGCCTCGGCCTCGTCGCGATCGGCTCGGGTCTGCTGAAGGCCAACATCTCGACGATGGTCGGCCACCTCTACAAGGGCCCGGACGACCCGCGCCGCGACGGCGGCTTCACCGTCTTCTACATCGGCATCAACCTGGGTGCCTTCGCCGCTCCGCTGGTGATCGGCACCATCGGCGAGAAGGTGAACTGGCACCTGGGCTTCGCGCTCGCCGCGCTCGGCATGGCACTGGGCCTGGCGCAGTTCCTGATGGGCCGCCGCCACCTCGACGCGCGGTCCGACGTCGTCCCGACGCCGATGTCCGCCGAGGAGAAGTCCTCGACCCTGCGCAAGGGTCTGCTGTGGCTGGCCGTCGCCGCGGTCTTCTACGCCGTCGTCGGCCTCTCCGGCCACTACACGCTGAACTGGATCATGGTCCCGCTCGCGCTCATCGGCCTGATCATCCCGGTCTGGGTGATCGCCAGGATCAAGCGCGACAAGTCGCTCGACCGGGTCGAGCAGTCGCGGATGTCCGCGTACATCTGGTTCTTCGTCGCCGCGGCCGTCTTCTGGATGATCTACGACCAGGGCGGCTCCACGCTGTCGATCTTCGCCGAGTCGTCGGCCGAGAACAGCGTCTTCGGCTGGGACTTCCCGGTCTCCTGGTACCAGTCGGTCAACCCGGTCATGATCATGGCGCTCGCCCCGGTCTTCGCCTGGGCGTGGCTGGCGCTGAACCGGGCCGGCCGCGAGCCGAGCACGATCGTCAAGTTCGCGTCCGGTCTCGTCCTGGTCGGTGCCTCGTTCTTCCTCTTCCTGGCCCCGCTGACGATCGCCGACGGCGGCCACAAGGCCGCCGCGATGTGGCTGGTCGCCATCTACTTCGTACAGACCGTCGGTGAACTGGCCCTCTCCCCGGTCGGCCTCTCCGTCACCACGAAGATGGCCCCCGCGAAGTACGCCTCGCAGATGATGGGCGTCTGGTTCCTGGCGGTCACCGCCGGCGACGCGACGACCGCGCTGCTCTCCATCGCGGGCGTCGGCCTGAACGGGATGGGGATCGTGGCGTTGGAGGCGACCCTCGCGGTCGTGGCGGGCGCGGCGATCTTCATGTACCGCAACAAGGTCAAGTCCTTGATGGGCAACGTGAACTAGTCGCCCGCCAAAGACAAAAAGATTGCGCAGTTCCCCGCGCCCCCAGGTATCTGGGGGCGCGGGGAACTGCGCAGTCTTTTAGGGGCGCGGGGAACTGCGCGAC